>CAZBTU010000001.1:0-33933 GCA_964494905.1 uncultured Pseudomonadales bacterium
TTAGCCAGGCGCTTCGTAGAGCAACTATTTCAATACGTTTAGGTCGCTTGGCGGCTGAACCAAAGAGGTCCGATTCCATTGCCCAAACCAAGCATATAAAAAAACTGGCTAATGCCAGCTTTTTTATATGTCGGGGCTCCTGACCCAAATAATAACTGAATTTCAGATCAACCGACCTATAGACTTTTATTTTTCTGATCTAGGGAGAGTAATTGTCGGTTAGGCTAGACAGGAACTAGCGACCGAACGCTCCCGAGGAGCGCGCTCTAGTTATCAGAGCTACTTAAGTGGATATCTACTTGTTTCTTTTAATTAGTTGATTCATCTGCGGATACTGACGCAACAAATGCATACGCACCAACTAATACTTCATTTTGTTCAATAAGTTCTTTGGTTAGTCGAAATGCTTCTGCTTCTTCAGGCCTTAATTCCCATTCGATCGTTTGCATATTTGAAAATTCAGCTCCACGCAAATTTTGTAGATGATGAATGGTCTCTTGAATCCCGTACGAAATTATGTGCATAGTAGGAGTTTTACTTATTACAATGAATTTCCCTCTATTTACTTCACCAGATAGAAACAATTTCTCCTGAGAATCACCACTCATAACGAACTCAGTTTTTCCACGCAGATTGTCCAAAAAAAAGTCTCGTGAAAGTGCAATCTGTTTGCTTTTCGGTATGTAACATATCTTACCAATAATTTTCTGCACTTCAGGATTATCTATTATTACAATTCCTGGACAAGGTATAGCAAACCGTTGCATTACCAGGCTAACCCCATATAAAAAGGCAATAAAGTAGTTTTGTAATTCCAGCAGATCTTCACTTGTGAGCTGCTCATTGGGAAATAATAGAGCAATCTTATCTTGAGAATTGATGCTCTTAAAATGTGCCTTTAACACGCTATCGTAAGGAACAGAAATAAAACGATTTCCAATTTTCAAAGAAAAACTGAAACTATCGTTATCTTCCATTTCTGACATAGCTATAGACATGTATGCTCAAGTAATGCTAGTGGAGGTAATGATACTATCTGATGGCAGTTGAAGTACACAATGAGTTTGAAGGAGCTTATTCCATGCGACAATAGATTTTTGTCTTTATCAATTATTTGTAATTGCCATTTTCTTGGTATAGACTGTCGGGGAGACAGGACTCTCCCCTCCGGGGATTAGCCAGGCGCTTCGTAAAGCAACTATTTCAATACGTTTAGGTCGCTTGGCGGCTGAACCAAAGAGGTCCGATTCCATTGCCCGGACCAAGCATATAAAAAAACTGGCTAATGCCAGCTTTTTTATATGTCGAGAGTCAGAGACTTATCTCGAACTTTTTCACCATATTGTACACAATCAAGAGTGGTACAACCAAGTAAAGACGGATGTTGATACTATTCTTGAACAAGAGATTGCACTGAAAGAAAACCAATACTCAAGTATAACTTTATAAGCTATACTCTTTTCTATGAAGAAGGTTAAAAAAGACAATTTGACCGATTTAATTTCAGACTTAACTGAGCCAAAAGCATCCAGTAGTCCTTCTGAGCCACAAAAGCCTGTAATTAAACCTCCTAAAGGCCTGAATGATTATCAGGTAATAACACCTGATGGGGAAGTTATTGATCTTACCTTTAATATGTTGAATTCTACTATCCAGAAATCACAAACAAATACGTTTGTGCAGAAAATTATTGGTGCAACAGACAAAAAAGGTACTAGCTATATTTTGATCATCAACAAAAATCCAAATTAAAACTATAGCTCCAAGTCTATCGAACTATACTAGTACTTATTACTAAGTAACAGCAATTCCCTCACCAGCGAGTCAAATGGCCCTACTGATTTTTAGTATTTGAAACGAACAATAATTTAAACCAATCATTACCAGATTAGTTATCATTTTGAGTAATATCTCTACTCATTAATCGTAATATATGTTGAGTAATCATTCTCTTATTTTTTTATATAAAAAGTGTTTAGTTCCCAGATAACGCTCTCTTCTTAAGAGACTGAACCATAATACTGATTTAGGTCTGATAAGTACTACAACCAGCTGAAATCATTAGCTATTTGTACTTTCTTTTTTCTGTGCCTTCAAATTAAGAGCTAGAATCCCTGCAATGAAAAAAAGTATTGCTGGAATCATAAAGGCAAGAAAAGATGAAATAAAACCAACTATAGCTGATCCAATTAGTATCCAGCCTGATAATACAGGTTTATTTCCTGCCATTATGGAAGCAATCAAACCAGCAATAGACGCGATGATGGCTATGATGCCAGATCCAACAACATCAGCGCCAATAGCACTAACACCAAAAGCAAATAGCGCTCCTATTAAGCCGAATACTGCACCGATAATTCCTAATACTAAAACTGCAACTTTCATATGTGCCTCTATTCCTTATCAAGGTTAATAACTACTTCTTTATCTGAAAACATATTAGGTTTGTAAATTAGCCTCAGATTAGTTTCACCTTTTTTTGTTTTAAAACCAATATTGCCAGTAATTTTGCCATCTGGAGCTAGATCACCAGAGTTGATTTTATCTTGAAGATCTCCTACATAACTTTCAGTAGTCCTTACACCAGAAGAATTTTCTATTTCAAAACTATAGGAATTGAAACTAACAGCCTCATCTGTATTATTTTCTTGAGTGATGTTAACAATCAGAAATTCTTGCCCATCCCCTGGAGTTATAGGGAAACTACTTTTTTCAACATAGTTTCTCTGAAGTGAATTAATAGTGAGAATTCTGTCACTTAATTGGATAATATCACCGATAACAAATTGTGTTTCCTGAGTATTTTCATTATCTTGTGACTCTGTATTCTGACTGTCTACTTGACCAATTTTAGTTGGATTTTCATCTCGCGGCGAATCAGAAGTTTTTCCCAAGAGTGCTACTACTAAAATGCTGATGACGGCTATTATTGCAATTGGTAGTAATGTTTTCTTCATAATTTTCCTGATTTTTTATTACATTTAACTTTTTATGTCTGGAGTGATTTTATATTGGTTGATAGATTTAATCAACACAAATTACGCTCTGCAGGAAGTATCTCTGGAGGACTATCACAATCATAATTTTGGCTATGTTAGCAAAAGCCAGATTTAATCAGATTGTGGCAACAAACCTGAGAAAAGTCAGAGAAGATAAAGGTATTGCTCAAGATAAACTATCAGTGGAGTGTGGTTTCTTTAGAACCTATGTGAGTCTAGTAGAAAATTGCAGAAAGTCACCAAGTGGATATAGCTTATATCGGTTGGCTAAGGGCTTAGGTGTCTCTGTAGATGAACTTTTTCCTAAAACCGTTTGAACTTCCTTTAAATAACTCATTGACGAGTGAAATAGATAATCACATCTAATTGGGATGTGTAATAGAATAAAGATTATATGAACATCTTAAGTCGATTAAAAAAATGGTGGGAAGATAAAAATAAAGTTGATCCAGAAGCAATGGTTCCTTTTGAAATGACGATTGATGGAAAAACTACTGTTTCTGAAATAACAGCCAGAGAAGCTGATGATATTTCAGAGGTATTTTTCGGTGAGAGGTTGAATGAAACTGAAAAAAAGAAATAACTTCTTGCAGGATACCTGAAATGCAAACCTATAGAACAGTAACTCCAGAAATTGAACACCAACATCTTGTTGACGACAATGAAAGTGCTAATGCAAACATGACTGCAGCCGCTAAAGATGCCGAGCGACTCAGAGATGAAAGCATGAGAGTCTTTACTGACTATTATGACAAAATCCTCTTTTATTCAGCTGGAGCTTTTTCATTCACACTTGCCTTAGTTAATTTAGTGTCTCAAAGT
Organism: uncultured Pseudomonadales bacterium; assembly: GCA_964494905.1. Classification (GTDB taxonomy): domain Bacteria; phylum Patescibacteriota; class Microgenomatia; order UBA1400; family PJMF01; genus CAZBMX01. Next base: position 3,822 of record CAZBTU010000001.1, read on the forward strand.
GGAAAAATATTGGCACTAACCAAGATCTCTGTCTATGTACCAAATGTTTATTTCTTATATTTAAGTTGGGTTTGTTATTTAACCACCTGTGTTCTCATAATTTGTGCGAGAAAATTACACGCAATTTACCTCGGTTATGCTGGCATGGCCTACTATGCCGAGAAAGTAAAAGACTTTCGTTTAACACAAGCCAATCTTGTTTCTTCACCAATAGCTCAGATATTCAGCGTTACAGGCTTTACCAATGCTGCAGAGAAATTATCGGAAGACGCAAAAATGATCGAGAAACAAGAGATAAAAAATAAAGAAAAGGCTGAGCTATTTTATAAGCTCAAAATGACATTAAGTAACTTGAGTGAAATCTTAGCTTTACTGGCTACTATCCTACTCTTAATATTTTCAATTTTTGTAACACAAGGCTTCCTCTGGAATTGAGCTCACTCTGCTCTTACTCAGAGGCAGATGAATTTTGTTTAATAAATCTGTCTAGCGACCTTTGAGAAACTCTGTAGCCTTTTCCTAATTTAGTTGCTTCCAGCTTCTTATTTTTAATGTAATTCAAAACTGTTTGCCAGTGTACTTGTAGGAGTTCAGCGACTTGTTTTACTGTGTAGAAAGCATTGTTTTTTATAAGCATATTTGATATAAACAATTATAAGCATTTATAAATGAAAATAACAAGACTGAATTCCCTCAGTGACGAGTCAAAGTACCATGTCTAATGCAACTACTGACGAACTACTAGGTCTACTTAGAAACCTACAAGGTAAAAGTACTGAGGATACATCTCAATATCGTTATGTAATTTATGCCAGAAAGTCTACAGAGGGCGAAGAACGTCAGATTAGATCACTAGCTGACCAGATAGCTGAATGTGAGAAATTTGCACAAAATCAGGGCTTAAACGTTCTGCCTGATCCAATTAGCCCAATTCAAGAACAGCAAAGTGCAAAAGAACCAGATATTAGACCTAAGTTTAGAGCGATGCTTGAAGATATTCAAAAAGGAAAATATGAGGGAATTATCGCTTGGCATCCAGATAGGTTAGCCAGAAACATGAAAGAGGCAGGAGAAATTATTGATCTCCTTGATAAAAAGATCATTAAAGATCTGCAATTTCCTAGTTTCACTTTTGAAAATAACACTGCTGGAAAAATGTTACTTGGTATTTCTTTCGTTCTCTCTAAACAGTATTCAGATAAATTAAGTGATGATGTTAGTCGTGGTGTTAGGAGAAGTATTTTAGAAGGAAAATATCTAAGCAAGGCAAAACATGGTTATTATCGTGATAGAAATATGCATTTGCGCCCTGATAATAAGCCACCAAATAACAACTTTTTACTTATGAAATCAGCTTGGCAAATGCGACTTCAAAATAAATCACTTGATGAAATTGCCGAATTTTTAAACAAAAATCAATATCAAAGAACGACCGGCAAAGGGAAAATAGTATATCAAGACTTTAAGATGAGAAAACAAGTCCTATCTGAAGTTTTTAAAGATACTTTTTATACGGGAGTTCTTCAATATGGAGAAAATCAAAATACTATTGTTGATTTAACCACCATTTATAACTTTGTGCCTATGGTCTCTGTGGATGAATACTTACAAATTAATCATCTGAGTAATATTAAAAAGGCATTTAGATCCAAGAAACGTGGTCTTGGTACTGAAATTAAAGCTGACTTTTTGAGAGGAATGGTAGTCTGTGGACATTGTTGTGAAACCATGAGTTCTGGAATAACAGTTAAAAGACATCCAAAGACCAAGAAAATTGTTACTCAGTATTATTTTTTCCGTTGTGACAGACCGACATGCAAAATTAAAGTTAGTGGGAAAAAAGTAAATCAGAATGTTAGAGGTAAGGTAATTCTAGAGTATGTTTACCAGTTCTTAGACAATAACCATTTTGGAACAGAGGCAGCTTACCAGCATTATGTACAAGAAATGAAAAGTGTCAGTCAGAAGGAAATTAAAGACCTTGTTAGACAAGAAAAATCACTACAACAAACAGCACATATATTAAGTGAACGTATTGATTCAATCAAGAAATACTTGCCAACTGAAACAGATGCAGAACTTATTCTTAGTTATAAAGGCGACCTTAAGTCTAAATTATCTGACTCAAGACTGTTGGATACAGAAATAGAAAAAATAAAAAAACTTAAGGAACGGAGTAAAGAGGCTGTTTATACGCTAAAAGAATTCATCGAACTAATGGACAATTTACCTGATACATTAAGGAAAACAAAACAATTACAAAGTAAAGATAAAATTATCAGAAGAATCTTCTCGAACTTCACTTTAAAAGACAAAAAAGTGTCTTCTTATCAATTAAATCAGCCCTTCAAAGACTTCTTTGAGAAGGGCTTTGTCAAGAATGGTCGGGGAGACAGGACTCGAACCTGCGACCACTCGCACCCCATGCGAGCATTCTAGCCATCTGAACTACTCCCCGATCTGATCACTCACAACTTACGAACGCTACGCTTTCCGTAAGGATCAAACACTATTATACCCGTAGTATAACAACTCGTACACAGTGGACTCGACCTACTCTGAGTGAGAAAAAAACCCAAAACCTGACACTTGTCAGACACTGGTTGAATCCTGTATTGTAAGCGAGACATACTCGCAAAAGAGTATCAGAAAAACAAAGTAAAGGAACATATGCCAGCACCAGCTAAATCAAATCCAAAACCAGTTGTAGCAGAAGACAAACTTCCAAATTCTGAACGTGCCGCGCGACTACAAGCAGTCAACATTGCTATGCAGCAAATCGAGAAAGATTTTGGCAAAGGTTCCATCATGAAGATGGGCGAATCACTTAAAAACATGGCTTCCATCCCTGTTATCCCCAGTGGCTCATTAGCACTTGATTTAGCGTTAGGAGTAGGTGGCTACCCAAAAGGGCGCATTGTCGAGATTTACGGTCCAGAGGCATCTGGAAAAACCACACTCTGTTTGCATGCAATCTCTAATGTGCAAAAAGAGGGCGGTGTTGCAGCATTTGTAGATGTTGAACACGCTCTTGACCCACAGCGTGCCCATAAAATCGGTGTTAATCTTTCAGAGTTGCTCATTTCCCAACCCGACTATGGCGAACAGGCATTAGAAATTGCTGAGACTCTTATTCGTTCTGGCGGTGTTGACATCGTTGTCATTGATTCAGTTGCAGCACTGGTCCCCAAGTCAGAAATCGAAGGCGACATGGGAGATGCTCAAATGGGTGTACAGGCAAGATTGATGTCTCAGGCCATGCGCAAACTTACCGCAGCCATCAACCGAACTAAAACGCTCGTCATCTTTACAAACCAAATTCGCCATAAGATTGGCGTCATGTTCGGAAATCCAGAAACCACTACTGGTGGCAATGCACTTAAGTTCTACGCATCACAGCGGATCGACATTCGTAAAATTGGCAACATACAGGAAGGCGACAAAATTGTCGGTAGCCGTCACAAAGTCAAAGTGAAGAAAAATAAAGTTGCCCCTCCGTTCCAAGAAGCTGAGTTCGATATGGACGACAACGGCATATCACTGACCGGAGACATAGTGGACATTGGCTCCCAGCAAGGCATAATCCAAAAGAGTGGCAGTTTTTTCAAGTACGAAGGTGAAGTCATGGCACAAGGCCGTGAAGCAACAAAATCCTATCTAGTTGAAAACCCTGATGTGTTGAAAAAAATCAAAAAACAGATCTGGGATTCGCTTAAAAAAACTGATGTCAAACAACAGTCCGTAGATTGACGTTTTTTACTTTTCAGCGTACAATGTGGACAGTGTCCAACATGGTCTTCTTGAGAAGAACCAGACGACTGAACGTAAAGTACACAAACACATAGTAATTTTATGACAAGTACTCGTAGCATAATAGCCAATCCGTCCCCGCTACATACGTAAATCGGTAGTCTCGTCGCGCGAGTGCTCACCTAAACCGTAGCGTAGCGCACACTCTCTCATCAGCAACCTTGTTGACACTGTAATACACAAAAAATACAGTGAAATTAGCGTGGTCTTAATACCTGTATTGAGGCTGCACGAACAGCAAGGAACAGTATGTCACTATTTAGCAATTTATCGCATTTATTTGGCTCTCAACCCAACAATCAACAACAGCCAGATCAAACAAAAAAAATTAGAAGCATTGCTCCCTTACCTCTGAAGCATTCCGGCAAACGACGGCAAGAAAAAGAAAAAAAACGCGTCCAGCAGCAACAACAACTCCGGCAAGCACAAGAAAAGCTGGAGAAACTTGAACAAGAGTCCCAAGCTAAAGCACGTGAGATTGTGGTGGAAGCTAAAGCAGAAGCCCTAGCAATTCGTAGTAAAGCAGAACGTGAAACTCGAGAAATTGCTAAACAGTTAGAGAACCAGCAGCGCTCCCTTGAGGAAAAAATCGATAAGATTGATCAGCGGTTGGGCCAGATGGATGCTAAAGAGCATCAGCTCGAAGATGAGCGACAAAAAAATCGTGAGTTTAGGAAACAACTCGAGGATGCTAAACAACAAACCCTTGATAAGCTTGAAGAAGTCTCTAGCCTTACTAAGGAAGAAGCCAGACAGGCTTTGCTTGATAACCTAGAAAAAAAGTTGAGCAAAGAAATGGCTCAATTTATCCGACAAAAAGAAGAAGAAGCAAAAACTGAAGCTGAAGCGAAAGTCCAAGACATTTTGGTTGATGCCATGAAACATGGAGCCAATGATTACGTACCAGAATACACAGTCTCAATTGTCACCCTGCCCTCAGAAGACACAAAAGGAAAAATCATTGGGAAATCAGGTAGAAACATTAATGCTTTTGAGCATCGCACTGGAGTTGATGTCGATTTAGACATGTCCCCTACCGAAGTGCGTTTATCATGTTTCGATCCTGTCCGTAGAGAAATCGCTCGAATTTCATTAGAGCGTTTAGTGAAAGACGGCAGAATTCAACCGACCAGAATCGAAGAGATTGTCACCAAGGTTGAGTCAGAGATCTCTCGCGTCATGCTCGAAGAAGGCAAGAAGCTTTGTCACGAAGTTGGTGTCTACAACTTACCCGTTGAGCTCATGCGTATGCTTGGTAAGTTCAAGTACCGTTTCTCCTATGGCCAAAACTTGATCGCTCATACTCTGGAAGAAACAAAGATCGGCATGAAGCTGGCAAGTGAGCTGAAATTAAACGTTAATACCGTCAAACTAGGATGTCTCCTCCACGACATTGGTAAAGTAGCTGAAGAAGCAGAGGGCAGCCACGTTGAGTTGGGAGTTAAAATTGCCAAGCGCTTCGACATACCCCAAGCCGTCATTGACTGTATCGCCCAACACCACGAAGATGAACCATTCTCTGGCCCAGAACAAATGGTTGTATACATTGCTGACGCAATTTCTGGTGCTCGACCAGGCGCACGCTACGAAAACTACGATGAGTATGTAAAAAGATTGCAGCAATTGGAAGAAATTGCTACTAAATACGAAGGCGTCAAACAGGCGTATGCCATCCAAGCTGGTAGGGAAGTCAGAGTCTTACTCGAACCAGAAAAAACCAAGGATGACGATGTAACACTGTTGAGCATGAAAATTCGTGATGAGATCAAGGAAAAAGTCACCTATCCTGGAACTGTCACCGTCACCGTCGTTCGCGAAACCAGGAATCATGCAGTAGCTAATTAATGATACAATGTGCCTATGAGAACAGCCTTGTTAGTGTTCCAAATCATTACATCAGTAGTCATCATTTCGTCTATTCTCTTGCAAGCGCAAGGAAGTGGGCTTGGTAGCACCTGGAGTGGAGGTGGTGAAACCTACCACACACGCCGAGGCTTGGAAAAAGTTGTGTTTTACCTCACAATTATCTCTGTAGGGGTATTCATCCTCACATCCATTAGCTTGCTAGTCATATAAGCACAGAATGACACATGTCCTGCCGTCTTTCGGCTTTGATAGAGCAGTTCATGTACTTGGTCGTGATGTGTGTGTCAAAACGGTATGCGAAAACTCTATTGGTATCTAAGTGCCTATGCCAAGAAACACGGTATAGTGTTCTTGCTCTCTGTCTTGGGCGCAGTAGCAATTTTCTCAGCACTGCTCCCCACTTTGATAACGAATTTAGAAAAGCAAAATAGATCATATATCGGTATAGTTGGCGAGTACACGCTTGATAACTTACCCAGACAGGTCACAGACCAATTAAGCGCTGGCCTCACTCAGATTCAGGCAGATGGTTCGGTTGCACCACTTTTAGCAGAACGTTGGACTATCGAGAACGAAGGCAAAACCTATCGGTTCGTGCTCAAACAGAACTTATTTTGGCAGGACGGTGAACCGCTCAAGCCAGAAGACATCCAGTACCAATTCAAAGACGTCGAAACAATTATTACCCCAAACGATATTGTCTTTAAATTGCCTGATGCATACGCACCATTTCCAACAATAGTAGCTGAACCAATTCTTAAGAACTCACTCGTAAAACACTGGTTCTTTTTCACCCGTCCGACCAAGTACGGAATCAGCAACTACACCATCAGTGACTACAGCCTGCAAGGTCAACAACTTAAAGAGTTGGTAGTCGATGGCCCCGATGAGCGATTTATCTATCGGTTCTACCTGACCGAAGAGGATGCTGTGGTAGCTTTTCAACACGGCGCTGTTGATATCTTACCTGACCTGCAAAAACGTCACGATATTTTTTCTTGGCCAACGGTCACCGTAACACCGACAGTACACACCAATCGCTACTTGGCCATTTTTTTTAATATTCGTTCTCCCCTTTTTCAGAAAAATACTCGTCAAGCTCTGTCATACGTGCTTGATAAAGATAGCTCGGAGCTTAGAGCACTTGGACCAATCAACCCCGACTCATGGGCCTATTTGGATAGTATCAAATCATATGACAAAGACAATGTGAGAGCATTAGAAAGACTCCTTGATACCCTGCCACCCGAACCACTTTCGTTTGAACTGACCACCACCTCTTTGTTTGAGAAAGAAGCTGAAAACATCAAAAAACAATGGGAGGCATTTGGTATAGAAGCAGTTACTGCCTGTGAGGCAAGCTCTGAAGTAGAGAATAAAGCAGACTGTGATAAACTCAAGATTGCAGTCCGAGTCCGCATCTCAAACTTCCCCGATTTGAGCTCATTTCAAGTATTGCTGGTCGGACAAGAGTCACCACCTGATCCCGACCAATATGCACTCTGGCACTCTGAACAAAGCACCAATTTTACTGGCTACAAAAACACAAGAATTGATAACCTCTTAGAGAAGGGTCGCCAAACTTTTGACCAACAAGAACGAACCGAGATTTATCAGGAATTTCAACAATTTTTCATGGAAGATGCCCCTGCAATTTTTCTCAAATACCTAGAAACATACGAAGTCAAAAGGCAATAAAACCACTAAGCAAAAAGATACTGCGAGTTTGCCACCAAGCTGCAAAGCAAAAAGACTTTAGAAACTTTCTCACAAAACTACTCAAGCTTGCGATACTTACTCCTTAACCGCTCGAACAAATATGTCAATCCATATCGCCAGCTCAATGGGATATCGTGTGCTGGTAGGTATGCTATTTCTCTGCCTCCGAAACCTCGCTTAAAGAGCGAAACACCTGCAAACCGATGTTGTTTTTCTGTTTCTGGAGCTATCCCCCAAAAGTTATATCGCGTGCAACCAAGTTGTTGAGCCGCTCTGATAGCTGCCCACTGACAGGCATAACTTCCCGGCAACTTAGCATTCTCGAGTGTAGAAACACCATAGTGATACACGGCTTCATGGTTATAAAAAATGATAAAAGCAGACGCCAATAACACATCGCCCGTGTATGCATGGAAAAGTGCTACCTGTCCATCGTCCATAAATGAGCGGAACTGTTCTTCTAAAAACATGCGCGAAAATGGCACAAAGCCATGCCTCTTAGCCAAACTTTTCTGGTGAAGGTAAAACTCCTCGATTTCCGAGACATCACTAGACTGCCGCACCACAATACCAAGTTCAGTAGCTTTTCGTATAGCTGCCCTGGTATTTTTTCTCATCTCTTGCAACAGAACATCAGTTGACTGTGTTAGATCAAGCTGTAAGGTTAGATCAGCCGTTAGATGCATTGGTGAGCGCGACATACCACATCTGCGCACTACTGCCTGAATTTGATGCGTGTCAACCTGCTGCGGGCGAAGCCGAATAAAGGAACAACCAAGTTCTTTTGCAATTCGCTTGAGTTCATTCAACTGAGCGTGTAAAACTTCTTCTTGCCCCTCCCAATTACTCAGTGGCCCACCTGCGACTGCCAGGTATGCGCCTCGTCGCGCTTTTTCAAAAACTGCCTGACAAACGCCAACCACCAAAGAACCAGTTTCTGTCTGGTTTTTAGTAATAAATCGCACCACGGACTTGCCAAGTCTCTCTTGGAACACTCCCCAGTTCCATGACTGCAAAAAATTTGCTTCAGGGAACTGTTGAACAGCGCTCTCCCACTCATCTTTATCGACTGAATAGTGATGTAGTATGTTGGTCTGCATAAAATCTGCTACTTCAACTTTGAGTACCATAGTGCCACAGCTGGTTGTTGCAGATACGTATGAACCAGCGCACTCAATTGTTCTGCTTGTTGCATAGAAACTGCTTGATGTGTTGGGAGATTACAAAGGTGCTTGCTTATAAACTCGGCCCTTGGACACTGACCAGACGCGTATACTGATGGAAGTACGAAAGTGCCAGTATCAACGGGTGCTCGATACCACCGATCACTTGCAAATACATTATGCTTTCGCAAGTGTGCAACAAAATCAGACACATCCGGTACTAATAAAGGGTACCTCAAACACGCAGCTTTGGCGAGAACCGACTCAGTCACACCCAGTGACCACATCCAAGGTTCTAAACGTGCAAAGTACAAATGTGCTACACGCCTGCGATGCGATAGCTGTTGCTCAAGTTGTTGATAGCTCTGAAGTGCTAAGCTCCCGTACTCCAAGGGCAATCCTGTGCTCTGTTGTGTTGGACTCAGTATTGGTGAGCTTAACCAACCACCAAGCTTACCCAACCTAAAAAACACTTTACCCAAACCAAACCGATGCGTCTTTCGTATAGCCCAAGTGAGCAAGGGATACGTTAGGTCTTTCACAATGATCCCATTAGAAACGTCAGGCTTAGGCTGGGAGAGTTGCGCAGCTTTCGCATTTTGTCTGATACCAGCCATACCGCCAGAAACTGCATCAATAATTTTATCCTTGCCAAACGAACTGACAATTCCGTCGGCATTCATCCCCACCTCAATACCATCACTAACCATTGCTCCGAAAGACTGTGCTAAGTCTTCAATCAAGAAAAATGATCGCTGATGAGCCCAAGTTTGAATACTTTTAATGTCCGCTGGAAATCCAAGTGAGTGTTGAACAATTACGACGCCATGCGTTGGTCTATTTACACGCTGGAAAGCATCATCCAATGTTTTTGCAGTCAGATTAAGCTGCTTGGGACCTAGATCAACATAGACGGTTTGCCCACCCATTCTCTTCACAGCTTCTTCGATAGCATAACAACTGAGTGCTTGTGTGAAAACCGTGAGCGGCTGCCTGTGTTTTCTCTGAACTGACCTAAGTAGTTGCTCAATTGCGTCTCTCCCTTTGTAATAGAAGACTGGCTGAGTGCCAAAATGAAGTGCCAATTGGTTGGCAAGTTGTGATAATGATAAAGAATCAGGTCTAATCAACTGTTGCAATGCTAAACTAGCGAATGAGAACGAATAGTTAGATCCTAGGCTGAGAAAAACTGGCTTCATTGTGTTTTTTGTTTATAGAGCATCAATACTTTTTTGACACCAGCCTGGCTGCCGACCCTCTATGAGTAGGAGCGACCCTGCCGGCAAATTTTCTAGTACTGTTTTAACCTCAACTATGTCATCAATCACACGAGTAGAAGTGAATACCGATGAAAATGCATCTTTGCCCTGCTGTCCCACAAAGAGAACTTCACTCACACCAGCTTGCCAAGCCAGTTGTGCTAGTTCTTGGTGAATGAATTGAGTTTTTTCTCCTAAATCCACAATTCCAGATGTTACCAAGATTTTTTTTGGATATTCAAGTTGACTTACCAACTCCAGCGCGGCTGCAAAACCTTTGGGATTGCTTGTGCCGCCATCATCAATTATGAATGACCTGTTTTCAGTCTGTCGAGTGGTAATAAAAGCCGAACTCGGTTCAAATGTAGACAGCCTTTTAATAACAGCCAACTGTGACATCTTCAGCTCTTCGGCAACTCTTGTAACAGCAGCAATTATTGATCGATAGTGCAAACCCACCAATGCAGTTTTCACCGTTCGGTTTTGGTATTGTATAAATAATTCTCCAGTGTTACTCACTTTAGCTTTTTTTAGCCAGCTATAATCCTCCCACGCAAACTCCTGAAAACTGAGTGATGCCGGCAGATCTGCTGCTTTAACAATTCTCTGGACAGCTGGATCATTTCCATTTACAAATGCTTTGCCGTGCTTTGGTAGTGCTTGTAGCAGCTCTGCTTTCGCTTTCACAATTGATTCTTCTGATCCAAAAAGCCCAAGATGTTGAGGCGCAAAGCCGGTAATAATCGCCCAAGTAGGCGTGAGTCTCGAAGCAAGTGCCCGAATCTCACCGGGTGCATAAGCACCGTACTCAAGAATAACTATTTCTTCATTCTTATATCCTTCAACCACGCTCCGAGCAACAGAAAATCGGGTATTAAATGACTTGGGTGTCGCAAAAACTGTGTACTTCTGGCGTAAGACATGTGCAAGTAATTGTTTTGTCGAAGTTTTGCCATAACTACCAGTAATCCCAATCACCAACGGTGCGTGCCGTGCAAGTAACTGTTCTGCCTTTCGTAACATTCGACTTGTTTGCCAACGAGAAATCATACTCGTAGGAATCGCACTCACTAACACTAGCGCTGGCATAAAGAGCAACACCAGTATCGAGAAAACTGCAGCAGTAACTGTCCAGTACCCCAATCCCATACCCAACCACCACCAACTTGCAGCACCTGCACCGAGCAGAATCAAACAAAGTACCAAAAAAGCCGAGGTAATAACTCTTGCCGTTGGGCGTGGTCGTTTAAAGCGGCTCCATGAAAGCTCGGAAAGTGGGGGAATAACACCAACTAATTCTTCTAAGCCCTCTGGTGTTTGCAAGTGAGACATAATCCTGTCCCACCGATACTCTTTTTGCTGCAAGAGGGAAAGCCAACGGGAAAACCGAACCAGCAAGAGAAAACAATATAGAAGTGCGAAAAGAAGGTATGTTATCTCAAGCATGTGACCTCTCCTCACTCTTGAGTGTCCGTAAAAACTCCACAATGAACGATACTGTTACAGTTGGATGGGTAAATTGTGGCGAGTGGCGAGCCCCCGTGACAATCTGCAGTTTGCTCTTTGCAATCCCCTTTAAGAATCGGTATGCCAATCGGAGCGGAGTCACTGTGTCATTTTCTCCCCAGATCACACAGGTTGGTACCTTGATGTGTGGCAAGTCAGCTTTAACTTCATCGTCTAAAACGCGAGCCATAGTCGCTCGCAGCACTGGTGAAGCAGTGTAGTAGTCACGCTCTCGAGCGACACGATAGAGCAAAGTTCTTAACATGGACGACCGGGTGAATGACTTACCAATTTTTGCTGCTATCCAAAAAATCAAGCGCTTTGTACGTGCAACCAGCGCATCATCTCTAATACCAGCGCTATCAATAAGAATAAGTGCCGAAACAGAGTCGGGGTATTGGGCAGCAAAACGGCAAGCAAGTTGGCCTCCAAACGAGTGGCCGAGCAAAACAACTGGTTGCTTGAACACTGGTTGGTTTTTCAACCATGCAACATACTCAGCGAGCCCCCATGGCGTGGTCAATGGAGATGTTAGCCCTGGGAGTGCTAGGAACTGACTTGCGTACCCAGCCCGCTTCAGCGATTCTCTAAACACTTGCCACTTAGCTTCATTGTCTGGATCAACTGCCCAACCATGTAAAATGAGTATTGTCATTGATTAGTTGTCTATTCAATTCGAAGCGTACTTCGCTTTTAACAAAAATATTCATTCGGCCAACATCAACATGAGCCTAATCACCACAAACTCTCGTTGCACACAACTGAGAAATATTGTAGCATGTGGGCCATATGAATTGGCGTTTATTCACATCATGTGCAGTATTGGTAATAGCTGGCAACCTCCTTTCTGGTTGTTTACCAGGGGGAACTGATTCGCAAGATCAAGTTTTGTCAGATCAACAACTAGAATTAAGTAGTTCCAACACTGATGATCCTACTGGTATCACTGTCTTAGAAAAGGAAGCAATGAACAAAAAAGAAAAAACGCTGAAAGATTTCAAGGAAATCGAAGCTACGCAGGCTATAATTGAAACAGACAAAGGTACCATCACGGTCGAGCTGTTTCGCGACAAGGCTCCACTGACCACCGCAAACTTTGTCAATCTGGTAAGTGACAAATTCTACGATGGTATCGTCTTTCATCGAGTCATTCCAGATTTTATGGCACAAGTTGGCGACCCTTTAACCAAGGAAAGCAGCGAAAAGCAGCTTTGGGGAACCGGTGGTCCAGGCTACACAATCGCTGACGAGTTTGATCCCAGTCTTAAGCACGACGCTGCCGGGGTTCTCTCGATGGCCAATGCGGGACCTAACACAGGCGGTAGCCAATTCTTTATCACCTATGAAGCAACACCTTGGCTAGATGGAAAACATGCTGTGTTCGGCAAGGTTACTTCTGGTATGGATGTCCTCAAAAAAATTACCCAAGGTGATAGCATCAAAACAATTACCCTCAAATAAAAAGCGGCTGACCTCTAAACAACTTCTCGGCTCTGCTTTGGTAGTTACTGCCATATTTTTTGTTGGTTCTTCTCTCTGGCTTGGGTGGCATTCATTTGCTACTTTTCAAGCACTCCTCAAACCTGATTTGAACCAAGCTCGAGGTCATGCGCAAAAGGCGTTACCCATAGCTCGAATTTTCAGCCCTGAGTTGCTAGGAAACAGTACCGGCATTCGACCACTGCGCTTAGGACTTGAAACCATAACGACTCTTTCGAACCTCGGACAAATTGGGTCACAACTCACTGCCGAACAAGCAACGACGAGCCAAACTGACTTTAGTATCGCGAAAGCACCGCTGCAAAAGCTTAAACAAAACACGGATGAGCTTTATACATGGGCAGCGAGCAAACCCACACTCGATTTTTTTCTCAGTGACAACAAAGATGAACTTTTATCACTCCTGCAAACGGCCAACACCTCGAGCACTGTTGCGTTACGGCTACTAGAAGGCGAGCAACACTGGCTTATCATATTCCAGAATTCAGACGAGTTGCGCGCCACGGGCGGCTTCATGGGCTCATATGCTCTTGTTCACCTCGAGGATGGCAAACTAACTGAGATCGTTGTCGAAGATATCTATGATGCTGATGGTCAGTTCGAAGGATTTATTGAAGCACCTCCAGGCGTAAATAAATACTTGAGTAGCAATCGAGGACTGCGACTGCCTGATGCGAACTGGGATCCGGATTTTGCCAACAGCGCCCAACAAATATTGAGATTTTTCTCTCTAGGTAAGAGATCAAATATTGATGGGGTGATTGCGGTTAACTTGAATGTAGCCGAGTCACTACTTGCTTTAGTTGGACCCATCAAGTTACCTGACTATGAGACAGAAGTCACCAGCGACACTATTGCCACAGTGCTTAGATCAGAAAGGGATAGTTTCTTCCCTGGTAGCATCAGAAAAAAGCATCTTATTCAGCAGTTACTCACACAAGTTCAGCTCAAGTTAGCAAAGCTGCCACCTTCAGAGTACCCAAAACTGCTCACACTGCTTGATGACTCGAGAGCTGACAAAGATATCCAAACGTTCGCATTAGATGAAATTCTTCAGAATGCATTTTCAGAACTAGGATTGAGTGGTGTGATTGATCCACAAACTCAAACAGACCCCATCATGCTCGTCGAATCTAATGTCGGTATTAATAAGGCAAATCGGCAGGTGGTACGAACGACTTCCATCCAACGAGTCAACGGATCACTCTCCATTTTAGTCAAGTTCATCAACAATAACCTCCCCCCCGTTTCAACTGTACTGACTACACTGCTGCCTACTGCTCCTGAAAAACAACAGCAAGCATCTGCTGCACACCTGGGGTATATTAACTACCATAGATTGCTGATTGACCCTGTATGGCAACTTGACTCCCTACTAATAGATAATCAAAAAGTGCCTGTCGAATCTGAACGAGTAGTCAAAACTAGCACAGGAACTGAGCTGAGAGAGTACGGTTTCCTGGTCAAAGTTCCCGAGCAAACACAGACTTCAGTAACACTCAAACTCACCTCTGACTCTGCAGAACCGGTAGAATTTTTCCCACAATCTGGGGTTACAGCGAACATAGAAATTACTGATAATTTTTCTCATTAGGCTTAAGTTCTTGGTAGCTAGACAAAGCGATATTTCCCTCGAGTTCGTGCTACAATCAACCTATGACTCAAGATCTGAAAGACCAAGTCTCTGCTGTACTGGAGAAAGCGAATCAGCTCATTAAGCCAGAAACACTCGCAGAGCTAACAAAAACCGTTGAAACTCAAGAGGCCATCACTATGCGTCCAGATTTTTGGACCAAACCGAGCGCACAAACCCTGATGCGCTCGCTTTCGGCGGACAAATCACTCCTCGAGGAGTACCAAAAGGCTCAAACACTCAGCAATGATATCCAAGCCTCGCTGGATCTTTTCGCTGAACTGGACGAAGAACCGGAAGACCTGATTCACGAGCTCAAAAAAAACTTAAACCGGCTCAGCAAAATTCTCAACACACTCGAGCTGCAACAGTACCTCTCTGGCAAGTTTGATACCTACGGTGCAATCGTTGCCATCCACTCAGGCCAAGGAGGTACAGAGGCCATGGACTGGGCAGACATGGTAAGAAGAATGTACATTCGTTACTTTGAGAGACGGGGTTGGAAGTACACGTTTGTCTCCGAGTCTAGAGGTGAAGAGGCCGGCATTAAAGCAGCAGAGTACGAAGTAACTGTGCCCTACGCATACGGCTACTTGAGAAGAGAGAGTGGCACCCATCGTTTGGTTCGACAAAGTCCTTTTAACGCCGACAACCTCCGTCAGACCTCGTTCGCACTGGTTGAAATTCTCCCCCTAATCGAAGACGATATCCCAGATGTGGAACTCAAGGAGAGCGACCTGTCCTGGCAGTTCTCTCGAGCGGGAGGTGCGGGCGGACAAAATGTCAACAAAGTCAACACAGCCGTTGAGCTTACCCACATACCAACTGGAATTGTTGTGAAGTGTCGTGAGGAACGCAGTCAAGTTCAAAACAAAGAGCGCGCTCTCAAAAAACTAAAAAGCAAGTTGGCACAGCTTGAAGAACAGAGGTTGCAAACTGAACTGAACAAAGAAAAAGGCATTCACACCAATGCAAGTTGGGGAACACAGATTCGCAACTACGTGTTACATCCCTACCATCTGGTCAAAGACACTAGAACTGCGCACGAAAGCAGCGACACTACCGCTGTGCTCGATGGCGACTTAGATGATTTCATCCAAGCGGAATTGCAAGAACTGCCCTAAGGAATCATAACCAAAGTCACTCGCTGCCTCGGATCATTTGTATCCTGGTATGGACCATTCTCTAGTTCTGTCTGAGAAAGAACAAACGAGTAGTCGGAGTCAACCAATGGCACACCACCCGCCTCAGCTCTCAGATGAACGCCATCTCCTCCAAGTGCCTGTGCCAAAAAGACATCAACCGTCCTGCCGTCAGCCAAGTCCACTCGTATACCAAGCCTGCGATCCCGAGTAAACACCAGGCGCATATCAACAGCCGGCTGCTCAAACGCCACTAGCAAGGCAGAGCTAATCTCTGGATTAAAGCCTACTGTCTTTGAAATCTTGTCCGGATAGTCATTTATCTCGCCCTCACTGCATTCAGGATCAAGAACTGCGAACCCATGCTGATCAGCATCGTTCCACTGGTGCCCAGCCCCATACTGTGTAACATGGCTGCTTGTACAAAAAACCTTCGCCAGCCCACCGGCTGCACTGGTAAATGCTGCCATGACATCAGGGTCAGAAAATTGTTCTATTGGAACTTCTGAAACGAACTTGCCCGTGGTAATTCTGGGCGGTTCTGAAAAAAAATCATTATCGGATTGATCTTCAAAAGCAGTGGCATACTTCTTAAGCATTCCTATAGCACTCGGTCCATACATATCAAGATCAGGCAACTCAACCAACTGGCCTTTAATCCAATCTATTCTGTCATCAAGCTCACTATTTAGTTCGGGATCATTCTCAGCTGCCTGCTCGCAGGCCTGGGCTAATCTTCTAAGTCTCTCTGAATTCTGAGGAGTGACATGCTCCGCGACCATAACTGTGGGAGCTGAGTGAAGCTGCTCACGGCCTCTTGTTACAAAACCTGACCCCTGGCGTTGCTCTTCTGTCATATGCACTATGATAACACGCCCCGACAATGGTATACTGGTCATGTACAGAGGAGAAGAGCCATGCACAAACTGTCCCTTACCGATACTTCAGCTGAGCGACTTACGCCAGAATCACCCGAAACAACAGTTGACGATCAAGCTAATTTGAATGATACTATTGCCTCGTCGAATCTAGCTGGAGTTCATCCACGTATGCCAAAACCATCCCGAGCCCCACTCGTTGCACTCTCAATTGTTGCTTTGCTTGCTGGTGTCGCCACTGGCTTCGGCAGTTACAAACTCTCTGCTCGATCTGGCAGCCTCGGAGGTAGTAGTAACGAACCTATTCAACAACTTCCTGGTAACTCAATCAAAGCTGGTGATGTCTTTGGCAGCACAGCGGAAGTCTTTAAAGATAGTGCCGAAGGATACCTCGAGGCCGGTGGAGTTGACGGAGAAGGCTCACATCGTTTATCTCGAGCTGGTGGTGAATCCCAAACGGTGTTCTTAACGTCCTCAGTCACAGATCTCGATAAGCTAGTTGGTATGGATGTTAAAGTCTGGGGGGAAACCTTCAAGGCCCAAAAAGCCGGCTGGCTTATGGACGTTGGCCGCATCGAAGTTGTTAATCCCGAAGGTACAAAACCAACCGAGGATGAGTAGCTGCTGCTCACTAGCGCCACTGCCCATTCAAGCCTGCTCCTATGATAAAGTTTAGTGCTGTCACAAAACAGTTTGGCGCCGATTTCTCAGGTTTGTTTGACGTCAACTTTTCTATTGAACCTGGCGAAATGCTTTTTATAACTGGCCCTTCAGGTAGTGGCAAAACTACCCTAATGCGCCTCCTGACTAAAGAGTATGTACCCTCGAGCGGAGAAATTGAGTTTGAGGGAGTTCCACTTTCTGCCATCAAGGAGAGGGACCTGCATCATCATCGCCGTAAGATTGGCGTTGTCTTCCAAGACTATCGACTACTCCCAGAACTTAATGTCTGGGAAAATATTGCTCTCCCCCTTTCAATAATTGGCAAACCTCAGCACGAAATCGAAGAACGAGTCACAGATCTACTCAAGCTCGTTCAGTTGACCTCAAAGGCCGCGCTGTTCCCTCGACAACTATCGGGTGGTGAGGCTCAGCGAATCAGCATTGCTCGTGCTTTAGCAATCGCTCCGAGCGTCATCTGTGCTGATGAACCCACTGGCAACCTTGACCGCGATACAGCTACTTCAATTGCCCACTTACTTCACACCATCAACAAACTTGGTACAACTGTTTTGTTTGCCACTCATGACCCTCATATCATCTCTCTGTTTGCTGACTTGAGGCGCATTCACTTAGACGAAGGAAAAGTCGTGAATGATACACACGCGGATCAACCAACTAAAAATCAGGCCACTGAGCCTTCTGAAAAGAAACCAGACACGCGTGAAACCAAGGCCAAATCAAGTGAAAGTAAAAAGCATGAAAACGAAAACACTTCTGAGGATGTAACGGAGCAGACTGAATCCAAGAAAGAAGCTGCTCGTTCAAACAAAAAACCAGGCTTCTTTGATCGATGGTTTGGTAGGTCCAATAGATCGGACAGTACACCAGACACAAAACCAAAGACAAAAACCGACAACGAGCCGGACACCGAAACAAAGCCGCAGAAAAAAGAGACAGCAGAAACCAAAAAAAACGGGAAAAAAACAGTTATTGTTAAAGTCGAGTCTTTAGACGATGCATAAGGTACCCAGTATGTTTATACTTACATAAGAATTCTATACAAAACTAATGCGCGCCCTTACAACAGCTCTCACCACAATGCGTCGTACCCCATACCAGGCATTGGTCTCGATCCTCATGGTCTCGGTAACATTCTTCGTTGCATACGTTTTTTCGCTCCTCGTCGCTGGAGCACACGTCGTCTTGCAGTACTTTGAGACTCGCCCACAAATAATTGCCTTCTTTGAACTTAAAACTGAGCCGCAGACAATCAAGATGGTGGAGCAAAACATGCAGGCCAAGCCATATGTCAAAGAAGTGACTATAGTCTCTCAAGAACAAGCGCTCGAGCTCTACAAAAAAGAAAACCAAGATGATCCGTTGCTGCTTGAACTTGTAACAGCCGATATTCTGCCAGCAAGTATCGAAGTCTCAGCCATCAAAATCACCGATCTCCCTCAAATAAAGGCAGACCTAGAAAAAGCAATTCAAGTTGAGGATGTCGTGTATCAGCAAGACATCGTTGACGCGCTTAACCGGTGGTCGTCCTCGTTGCGAATACTGGGGCTTGGAGCAGTGGCAGTACTCGGCACAATTTCGTTCTTGATAGTAATGGTGCTCATTGCAATCAAAGCCACCAATCAGCGTCGCGCCATAGGCATCATGCGAATTATTGGAGCTACGAAAGGCTATGTTCAAGGTCCGTTTGTGCTCGAAGGCATGCTGTATGGCTTGGTCGGATCAATCATTGGCTGGGCGTGTATGTATACCGGTTTGCTCTATACCTCACCTTGGATCAAAGACTTCCTCGGAGAGATTGCTGTGCTTCCAATTCCGCCAGAGTATCTCGCTGGCCAGCTCGGTATCGGAACGTTGACTGGTATGTTATTAGGCAGCTTAGCAGGCTCCATTGCAGTCAGACGGTATCTAAAGTAATGACGCAGCTCAACGCTGACAAACCAGGGTTTATCTGGTAGTGTATGCGTATCTCATGAAAAACTTGTTTCACTGGTGTGTTTCCCTGTTTGTGCTGACAGCTCTCTGGTACTTCGTGGGATACAGCCCCACTCCGGTCTACTCAGCTGATGACTGCGGCACTATTGTCTGTAACAAAAATGAGCAAGACGAAAATACCTATTTACGGTGTGTTGACGACAAAAAAAGCTGCTTGCAAAAAAAGTTAGAAGAAATTAACGGTGAAAAAATCACCCTTACCAACACAATCAGTTTGATTAATGGCAAGATTTCACTCCAAGAGCTACAGATCAACCAACTTGAAGGAGAAATTTCTCAACTAGAAAAAGAAATACTTGAGCTCGGTAACCGTATTACTGGCTTAAATGTATCGCTCGACCGCTTAAGTACGGTGCTTATCGACCGGATCAAAGCGCAATATAAACAGAGTCAATTAAGTCCAATTGTCCTGATAGCATCTTCTCAATCATTTAATCATCTTGTTTCCCAATACAAATACGTTACCCAAGCTGGTCAACAAACAGCACTCGCTATGGGCAAGGCAGAAACTCAACGGATTGAGTATGATGAGCAGAAAGCACTCAAGGAGGAGAAACAAGTTGAGGTGCAAACGAAACAGTCCAAACTACAAACAGAGCGTGGCGCACTTTCAAAACAGAAACAGGAACAACAGTTTTTGTTGACTGAAACGCGTAATAATGAAGCAAAATACCAAGCTGAACTAGAAAAAACTTTAGCTGAGTTAAACGCCATCCAGTCTATCATTGCTGGTAAAGGCAATGAGTCGAAAGTCTCAGATGTGAAACAAGGCGACAAGATTGCTTCCATCATTGTTGGTGCCTCAACCTGCTCAAATGGTACTCATCTACACTTCGAGGTCGTCAAAAGTGGCATTAACTACAATCCGGCTGGGTACCTGAAATCAATTTCAGCTCAATGGAATAACTCACCCGATGGTGCTTTCGGTTTTGGCGGTGACTGGGAGTGGCCACTCAATGATCCAGCTAAGATTAATCAGGGGTATGGAATGACATATTACGCTCGAGTCCGTCGAGCATATGGAGGTGCGCCTCACACAGGCTTGGATATTGCCAGCAAATCGCAAGACTACACTGTCAAAGCAGTAAAAGACGGCACATTGTATCGAGGAAGCATTGCTTGTGGTGGAGGGTTGCTCAGATACGTTAAGGTTGAACACAAAGACGGTGGTCTAGATACATACTACCTGCACGTGAACTATTGATCACGGTGTTCAGCTAAGCGTAACTTGTTTCTGGTTCACTTCAAAGTGATTCAGGCCTTACTTGCTAGCGGCACACTGATCTTCAAGCGCCTTGAGTTCGGGTTGCCAGTACTCAGTCTCCCTGAGATCCTCGAGGACAAATACTAGCACAGTTCTCAAGCTCTTAAGATACTCATGGGGCATTGTCTGCACAATAAAGTATGGCTCTTGCCTCAGTATTGAAAGCACGAATTCATGTACGTGCAGTAAGTGCTCGGATGCAGCTGAAATTTTTTTCTGCCACTCAAAAAGCCAAGTAGCTTGTTGATCTGTGACAGGCTGACTATCAGCACAAAGCTCGTAAATCAACAACCAAAGAGCAGCTCTGGCATTGTGCAGAGTCTCTTGGTTTCCCTCCCACTCATCATTAAGCATGTCTGGGGATGCAACGCCAGGTCTATCAATCACTCTCGCTACTTGCTCAAGAAAAACAAGGGATCTGACATTGGCTTGTTTGACTCCATGCTCAAGCGCCCAGACTCGATCTTTCAATACGTTTGAGTTAGGAGTGCTCGGAGTATTAGTGCGCTCCACTCGAACGGGCATCTGACTTGGAGTGGGCACAGAAATATGGGAATCATTCCCAAGACGTGCAACAAAAAGGTGCTCTTGAGGTGCTTTTTCTTGATTTTTCATATTGGCTGTACTCTACAAGACAGTTCATAAAAATACAACTATAAGTCTACCACTGATCTGTGGCAACGCAGGTAATCTGAATTGCACACATCCCAATAACCATTGACAAAGTGATTATATTTGTTATAATTCGGTCACAAATTGTCTTTTGTAATCAAAAAGGATCATTATGACTCTATTCAAGCTCGCTTCATCTTTGGCCGTTGCCGGAGTTGTACTATCAGTTTTTGGCACAACCGCCTACGCAACAAACAACAACACCGTTGTTGAGCAAGAACAAAAACTCAACCAGACTTTGGAGATCGAGTGTGAAGTCGGTGCCTATGGACAAACTTCCAAGTGCACTGCAAAAGGCGAACAAAGTGGAGAACAGAAACAGAAGATCGTGTTCAAGAACGGAACTGTTCTTGGCAAAGTCCATGTTCCAGTCGACACCGCACTTGACTACCAGACTATGGGTGCTGCTTTAGTAACCATGGGCACAGGTGCAAGCGCTGTTATGCTGAAACGCAAAATTGCCTAACTTTAAAAAGAATTTACAAAAAAGCCCCAGTCATATGGGGCTTTTTTAGTGGCTTGATTATTTCCTCAAGTAAGCATGGATCATGTATCCCAAGACGCTTTAATGAAACATGCCTTGATACTGCGTTGTGCAGTTACTGAACTGCTGTTTCCAAGAGTTGAGTCAAACAGATTTTCTCTTCTCATCATTGGTTTTAATATAATCCTATAACATTGACATTTCTTGAGGAATTTGATATACTAGAGCTAGTAATAACTACCACTACAATGGTTTTTTGCAGATGACAACTGTAAATAGCTGAGAGTGCAGACACTGCACTGTCACCTGTTTGCAAGAGCGAACAGCACTCAGATAACGCTTCGTTGTCAATTGTGCTCACCACTCTCAGCTTCAGGACTAGATGACTAGTATTACTCAAGCAATTGAGTCATACCGTCAGTTCTTTAACAGGCTACAGGAAAAATTTAGCGAATTACTGAGTAAGTCTTGGGCATAGTTCTCTCACCAAGTGTGGGTAGCGAGTGGAGGCAGCTGGCATCCATTTACTTCCCACACTAGGCGAAATTGAACCGCCTAGGCAAATTCAGCATTCAAACCCTCGCACAGTGGGAGGGGGGGAGAGATCCCTGATCAGGAGTAGATAGATGAACACCAAAAAGTTTTTTGCATTTGCGTTACTGTTACTGTTATTGTTGATGGGAACCGCCTGCGGCTTACAACCGCTGGGCAGTGAGGGCCCGATAATGAATTCGGGAACCTCACCGAAACATGTTGAACCCGCGGCCGCTACACCTACACCTACCCCCACAGCCACACCAGCCCCACAGCCCACCGCTTCTTCGGACACGGCCGCACCCACCGCTACCCCTGTGGTAGAAGCCACTTCCGGTACGTTTTTCTCCGGAGTGACCATGCCCTTCGTCCCCAGCAACAGCTCGGACAATGGCAACGTGGCTGCCCCCAGCATTGCGGAGCAAATTCGCGCCGCCCAGGTGACAACACCTACCGGGCAAATCACCGACACGGTCGCAGCCGACACTGATGAGATCTACTACCTCTACGCAACCGGGTTTACGCCCGATGACGAGTTGGTAGATATCACAGCGTTGGTCGAAGTCCGTAACCCCAGCGGAGACGAGGTCTACCGCTGCTTCCCCCAGGATTACTCCGAAGGGGACGACTTCAACCGCGGCTGTGCCGAACTGCAAGAAGCTGGCTTCCCCTGGGGCGATCCCCGGGCCGGGTACAACTATGACTACAACGCGGCTTGCCGCGATGTGTCTCGGCACTGTAATGTGCCAGTTGATACCTGGAAATGGCTGGTAGTTACCGGAGAGGAAATCTATCTCCCCGGTATTGGCAGCATCCGTGACGTCGATGGTGGTGCCGCCATGGCAGTGATCATCAACCCCTGGGAAATCCCTGGGGAGTTCGAGTCGGCGTATATCCTCCACGGCTGGTGGGGAACCGGCGAGGTCTGGGACATGAGCGACCTCACCACTACCTGGGATGAGGCTACGGAGACGTATGTGGACAACCACTACGGCACGTATAGCCTGGAGACGTTGGCAACATTGAGGGACCACTACCTCTACATGCTGACGGACCCCACGAACCCCCAATTCCGTGGACAGTGCAGCCAGGGCACCCAGTGTGAGACCGTGACGTATGTCATGGCCATCCGCTGGTTCGACGGCACCTATCACATGGTGCAAACCGGCCAATATGTTCGCTAAAACTATGAACCAGTGAAGCTCTGCTTCCTGGTTCTTAACTAAATGACCCAGGTCTACTTCCTGTAGCCTGGTGTCTTGAGATTATTTGCTTAGGTAAGTAGTTTCAAGACACCACAAAACTGTATAAAGCAAAAAAAATAGAACAAATATATGAAACAAACAATTGGAGTCGTATTGGCCAGTATAGTTATTGCTATAGCCATTGCATACAGTAGCTACACAGCGGTTCAGGCATACCAAAAACGTACAGAGTCTGAGGCGCGGTACAACTGTGCACAAAGTTCTCGATACACTGTCCAGATTGATGAAAAAACCCAAGTCTGGTACCCAATCGAGGACATGTATAAGCAGTGTTTAAGCGCACTTGGATTGTAATATCCAGTTACTTTAAACTCTGGAGGTCATCCATGCCCAAAACCTCAAAAAAACTCCCCCAACTATCATTGTTTTTTCCTGCTTACAATGAACAGGAAAACATTATCCGTGCTATTCAAGAAGCACTAGTAGTTCTTCCCAGCGTTGCCAAGGTCTATGAAGTCATCGTCATCAATGATGGCAGTCTTGATGATACAAAAAAATTAGCACTCTCACTTGCTCGCAAGAATCCCCACGTGCGCGTTGTCAGTCAGAGAAATCGGGGATACGGAGGTGCACTCAAGCGAGGCTTCCAAGCTGCCCGATATGACTGGATTTTTTTCACTGATAGCGACTTGCAGTTCAACTTGAATGAACTTAAAAAATTGGTTAAACAAACAGATTTGAACGATATGGTGTTGGGTTACAGAACCAACCGAGCTGAAGGTTTGAAGCGAGTCACACTGGCAAAACTTCTGAAAATCTGGAATCGATTGTTTTTGGGCTTCCCTGCCCAAATCAAAGATATTGATTGTGCGTTTAAGCTCATTCGAAAAGAAGTTATTCGCGCTGTTGAACCACTGATGTCAGACGGAGCTATGATCTCTACAGAGTTACTACTTAAGGCGCATCATGCAAACTTCAAATATACTCAGGTTGGAGTTAAACACTACAGGCGCAAATATGGCCAACCAACTGGTTCCAACTGGAAAGTAATTGCTCGTGCTGTTATGGAAACATTCATTCTCAGGAAGAAGCTACTGCGTCAGCAGTTGAGAGCCATCCAAGCATTACACGCTTCCTCGTGAGAAGGTATACTGAGGAACAATGGCTAAAACACTTCAAGCTTGGATAAACGGCTTCCCTGTTCAGAAGTTTTACACACTTTTTTTGCCTACTCTTTTGTGTTCTATTCTCCTTGCGATCGTTATTGCTAATTTTTCTAACACTTGGCTAACTGGATGGGACACACTTCACCCAGAGTTTAACTACACACTCAATCTAAAAAGGATGATGTTCGGTTCATGGAGAGAAGATCAGGGTTTGGGAACTGTTCCTGCCCATTCCCATATGAGCGAACTTCCGCGCATTCTTACACTAGTCTTATTCGATGTTTTTCTTCCCACCCATTTAGTTAAGCAAATATACATATTGCTTTGTTTCCTTCTCGGTCCACTAGGGGTGTATGCGTTAGTTGCGAACGGGATTCTGCGAAAGGAACAGGAGAGGATCAAAATAAGCGCAGCTTTTACTGCTAGCCTTGTGTACACACTGAACTTGGCAACCGTTCAACACTTTTATGTGGTCTTTGAGATGTTTGCCGTACAGTACGCAGCTATTGGATGGCTATTTTTTTTAGTACTGAGATACCTAGACACAGGTAAAAAACGTTTTTTTGTTTTTTTTATTTTGTTTTCTTTCCTAGCAGCTCCTATGGCATACGCATCTTTACTTTGGTTTGCATACTTTGGTGGTCTCCTTCTCTTTATTGGTAGTTACACACTGCTTAACCGGAACTGGTCACATTTCCGTCGCAGTTTTTTCATTATAGTTTCAACTATTGGAACAAACGGCTTTTGGCTCTTACCAAATATTTACTTTTTACTTTCCGGAGCAGCCAAAGTACCTCAGCAAGCACATATTAATGAATTGTTTTCCCCAGAAGCATTTTTACATAACACAGCGTACGGCTCCATTCCAAACTTTGCTATTTTGAAGAATTTTTTGTTTAACTGGGTAACATTTGATTTTTCTAGTTCAACTTTTCAACCACTACTCAACAATTGGGAAAACCATCTTAAGGCTCCGCTAGTACTTCCTATTGGTTACAGTGTCTTCGTGCTCTCTATTATTGGAATGGTTGTTGCTATTTATCATAAATCTAAAAGTGTGATCGCACTTACACCTGCACTACTACTGAGTGCGATCATGCTCATCAACCAGAATCCTCCTTTTACTGCGCTATTTGTTTGGTTGAGGAATAAAAGTGATTTTTTCGAAGAAGGGCTCCGATTCCCTTTCACCAAGTTTTCAATTCTTTACATGTTGGTGTTCGCTGTACTTGTTGGATTAAGTGTCAAAACATTCGCGAAAATCAAGAATAGACTTGTTGTCCCATCTTTTACTCTGACTTTTAGTCTACTACTGATTTACTACTGTTGGCCAATGTTCACAGGCAACTTAATAGCAAAGCAAATGAAAACAGAAATTCCAGATTCCTATATGCAGTTTTTTGAATATGCTAAATCACTTCCCGATTCTTCACGGATTGCACAGCTACCACTTAACACACTACAAGGATGGAACTATAACACATGGGGGTACGAGGGCCCTGGGTTCCTTTGGTTTGGTGTTAAACAACCATTTCTGGTTCGTGACTTTGATCGCTGGAGCATCGGAAATGAAACTTTTTACACACTGTTTAGCAGTGCACTGTATGGTAACGACATATCAGCTATTAACTCTACACTCATGCAGTTTGATGTCTCTTATTTACTCTTTGATACAAGCATTACAACGCCACTCCAATCTGAGAAAACTATCTCAAACACTCAAATTATTGAACGCATCCAATCATCAGGAGCGAAACTCATATGGGAAACAGAACAACTTAAATTATTCAGCTTTCCCAATGTTAACACTCAAACTTTTGTCCAAGCCCCAAGCACGTATGATTTTGTATCAATAGACCACAACTATTCTCGGTACAGTCCTCTTCTTCTAAGGAATACCCTGCAGGATAAAGAGCATGAGTCTGTTGCATACCCTTTTTCTAACCTAGCGAAAAACCGTGATGTTAGCTCTTTTATTTCTGCTTACCAAAACACTGTGTCGATTCGTTCAAAAGTTGAGATATTACAACCAAGTACTTTATCATTTCCTACACTCAACCAGCAAAGTATATTTGCTCCACTAGCAAATATTCGTTACGATGGTGGGACACTTTCTATTGTCTTCCAACCTCCTGTAACGCTCAAATTATCTAGTCAAGAAACTGATGCCGAATACCAGCCGTTTCCGGAGTTTGAGATCAACCCAATCAAACTCGCAATACAACCTGAGGAGTTAGGTTTATCAATTGGCAATCAGCTGATCACACTCAAGTCAGGAGCCGAAAAAACAGTACAACTTACAGGGCTTCATGTTTTAGAGGCTTTGCAAATTGATTATTTTGACTCCAGAGGAATTACTACTGAGGGTAAGGTCACTACCATACCATCCGATGAAGTCTTTACTATAGAAAGTGACTTTTTCTGGGATGTATATTCAAAACCATTTAGTATGAATGTCGAACCTGGGACATACAACTTTGAGCTAAAACTCTCGAGTGGGTACACTGCAATTACTGATAGTTTAAAAAACGCCAACTACAGTAGCTGTGACTCACTTAATAGAGGTGAAATTTTTGTCAACTTAGAACAATTTATATACCAAGCCAAAAATAAAGGTGCCGTTTGTCACGGCGTTGAGCTACCAGAACTGAACACACAGCTTAGTCATCTCATTCATGTATCTGGTATAAATGAAAGCGGTCGAAGCTTTAAACTGTACAGCACAAATGCTAGTACAAGTCGAACTGACATTGAACAGTTGCTCGGGAGTAAATCGTTTGATCACTGGTTTAGTCTCATCAGTTGGCAACACATTCAGCCGAGCAGCCAGATACTTTCGTTAGAAACTCGGTCTTTTGGCAATGAAACAAGCAGCAACAAACTAGAGCAAATTGAGAGCTACACTTTGCCTATAACAATTCAGGATATCACCGCAATCAACATTGCACCTAAAAACTACAGAACTTTTTCTAATCCTCTAGTGCTTAAAACTATCAAGAAACACAACCCAACAGTTTATACAGTTAGTACCGTTATGCAGGAAAACTCCGACACAAACCCTGGGTTGATCACTCTTTCACAAGGATATGACAAAGGATGGGTTGCTTACAAGTTTGACCATCCACTCACGAAGCTCTCTTTGCTCAATCAGTATGTACCTGAGTTATTAGGTAAAAAAATGTCACATGTTCTTTCCAATGGCTGGGCAAATGGCTGGTTAATTGACCCACCACCAGTCAATCCTGATGCAACTATCATAATAATGTATTGGCCACAACGTTTGCAGTTCATTGGATACGTGTCCCTCCTCTTCACACTCGTTGCTGCATGTTTTGCACTACGCAAACGTTCTTAGTGCTACACATAATGTATCACTTGTCATATATGCTCGAGAGAATGACAAGATTTCATTCTGTAGTTGTTGGAGCGTGTGCTGTCACAAATACTTTTGTATTTTTATACGTATTTTTCATTTTTCCAAACAAGCTTACATTTGGCATTAAAGCTTCAACACAACCTGATGTACTGGTGCACCTTACCGAACTACATCCAGACGCTGCAACTGAGTGGTTTGAGCTCCACAATCCTACAACTGCCCAAGTATCACTTGCAGGCTGGCAAGTATGGGACCAATTGAGCACTCCTAGCCAGTTGCTCACTCTTGAAGGCACGCTGCAACCTGCAGAAACCAAAGTATTCCAGCTTCCTATCTCCAAACTGAACAATAGCGGAGACGGCATCACACTAATTGATGCCAGT
Organism: uncultured Pseudomonadales bacterium; assembly: GCA_964494905.1. GTDB lineage: Bacteria > Patescibacteriota > Microgenomatia > UBA1400 > PJMF01 > CAZBMX01. The sequence goes on from CAZBTU010000001.1 coordinate 32,058, forward strand.
GGCCAAGAAATCACAAGAGCTTCGTACACATACTCTGAACCACAAATGAGCTGGTCGCTTATCGGTGAAACATGGCAACTAGAAAACCCATCACCAGGATTTTTTTCCCAAACATTGCCCTCATCCTCTCCGACACCAGCCCCCTCAGCAACAGGAACACCAACACCGTCTGTTTTCCCTACTCCTCAGCCAACCCCATCGATCACTCCTAGCCCCAGCCCATCGCCGACACCAGAGACACAGCCGACCCCATCAGTATCCATCGTGTCCATAAATCCATGCCCCTCAACCGGCAATTTCGAATCTCTCACCATCAGAAATGACGGCAGTCATGTGCTTGAGCTTACAGAGTTACTATTTTCTGACGATCAGCAGAACACACGCACTACTACAGGTGTGCTCAACCCAGGAAACACTACTCAAATTAGTTGGCAATCAGCTATGCTCAATAATACAGGCGACACGATATCCCTCTACCACACACCCACAAATTTTCTTCTGGATCAGGCAAGCTATACGAGTTGTGAGACTGACCAAATTATTACCGTTCTTGAGCAACCAACAACTACAAATACGGCAAGTTACCAAACGCCTACTGTCGTACCTATTACAACAACACCCTCTTCACTGAGCACAATCTCCACACCATCAGCAGCCACCAATCTGAACCATACCATCACAAAACCAAGCTCCACTTTATCTCCGTCGAACTATGATCTTCCAATTCCACTGCTGCCAGCCACATCCCTTGACGCGACACCCAATCCCACCCCTCCGGCCTCGCTTACTGAACTTACCCTAATGCAATCATCAATTCCCCTGTACAGTCCCGTCAGTGCTATACTGGGAAGTGTTCTAATGGTGAGTGGTAGTAGTATTATTCTCTCTCTTCCTAAAATCCTGGTCACATGACTTCCAAGACATATTTAACTTCAACTATTCAGTGTTTCAGCGCGTATCTTCCAGCTTTTGTCTGGGCAGCAACTATTTTTATTTTGTCTTCTCAATCACAGTTACCTGGTTTTACTATCATTGGCTATGACTACATGTTCAAAAAACTCGCGCACATCTCCGTATATGCTGTCCTATACCTTCTCTTACACCGAGGGTTTGAGCGCTCTCATCCCAACGCATCGCTCCACTCCCAGTGGTTGGTACCTTGCGTACTAACTCTCCTCTACGCACTTACTGACGAACTACACCAGTCATTCGTTCCTGGCCGCTCAGCAACGCTACGCGATATAGGGTACGACACTCTGGGAATTGGGATTGCTTTCCTCTGGAAATATAAATATTTATAACTAAACTAAACCTAACTACATCACCTGGTACTTGACTTGGTGCTTCAATCTATTACACTGTGATCATCCCGGCTAGAAGAAAGGACAGACATCATGACAAGATCACAATTAATTGCCATAGTGGCAAAAAAAGCTCATTTAACTAAGCGTGCTTCAGAAGAAGCAATCGACGCCCTTCTCGAAGAAGTTACTCGCTCACTAAAAAAAGGTGAGAAAGTAGTACTTTCTGGTTTTGGTACGTTTTACGTCAGTGAAGTTGATGACAAACAAGTTGTACCATTTGGTGATGAAGCCAAGCGTCAAACCATCAAAGCACATCGAGTTGTCAACTTTAAAGCTGGTAAGCCACTACGCAAAACCGTTTGGTAGGCGCTTAGTATGCTGCCACTCAGCCTGCCAGGCTCCAGACTTGTCGCAGACGGTCGCCGCTTGCAAGCGTTGGTGAAGTTCAAGGTAAGTAAGGTTTTAATTTTCCGAGCTGAGATGCTTGTTTGGATCTTGCTCAGTTTTTTGCCTTTTGCAATTCTTTTCCTCATTTGGCAGGAAATATATGCTGGTCAGCAGACTATCTATGA
>CAZBTU010000001.1:34033-76670 GCA_964494905.1 uncultured Pseudomonadales bacterium
CAATTCTTTTCCTCATTTGGCAGGAAATATATGCTGGTCAGCAGACTATCTATGAGTATGACTTACCTGACATTACAACGTACTATCTAATTGGACTGATCCTGGCCAATGTAACAGAAGTCCACTTTGAAGGATGGCGATCCGAAGAAATTCGACTTGGAACAATTGATCGATACCTGACAAAACCATATCACTATTTAACAGAAGTTATTTTAGGCGAGAGTGTTGGTAAAACCCTGTATGCCATACTGTTCCTTCCGCTCTTTGCATTATTTGCCCTCTGGGCGTATCAAACAACTGGTGTCGGACATGTTGTACTCAACGCTACCACACTGTTGAGTTTTCTTTTTGTAGCGTTCTGCGCGTATCTCATTCAGCTCGGTCTCGGTATATTCATAACGCTGCTTACTTTTTGGTTTGAAGGCGCACAAGGACTTGAGCACTTTAAGTGGCTTAGCATAACGCTACTGAGTGGCACACTAATGCCGCTCGAATTTTTGCCCGAGTGGTTACAACACCTGACAAGTGCGCTGCCATTTAAATACCTGTACGCTGTCCCTATTGGTGTGATGCAGGGAAGATACGAATTGGGCATCAGTGATCTGGGCAACATTGTCATAACACTTTCTCTACTAGGATTCGCAATTGCAATTCTCTGGAAGAAGGGCATCAAACACTACTGTTCGGCTGGAGGGTAATTACTAGCAATATGCAACTTGCCAGATGTAACTACTATTGGCGCCTGTTTTGGAAGTTCCGAGCATTGCGATTAATGTTACTCTTTGAGTATCGCAGTGACTTTTTCTTTTGGACAGTAATTTCCATAATCTGGACTGCGTTTAATTTTTTCTTTTTTTCGCTGCTGTTACGAGTCAGTGAAAACATTGCCGGCTGGACAAAACCTGAACTGTACGTTTTACTTGCGACTTTCACTATACTTGATTCGTTTACCTGGTCATTTTTCAACAAAATAATGAGGTTTTATACCCAAGCAATTTTTAATGGGAGTTTTGATCGTTTTCTGCTTCAACCAGCTGATCCACAAGTCATTCTCAGCATCCATGACAACACTTTCACCCATGTTCCTCGGTTTCTGATCGGTATTGCGGTACTTTGGTGGGCTGTCGGACAGACAGGCAACCACCCAAGTATTCTTCACATACTTTCGTACATCATTTTGCTGTGCTGTAGCTTCCTCATTATTTACAATATCTGGTTTGCGGTAGCTACACTAGCATTCTATGTGGAGCGGCTCGATAACATCAACGAAATTGTCCCTGGCCTTCGTCGAGTTTATCAAGTCCCTCGTCAACTTTATCAAGGAGTGAGCGCTTTAGTTTTCACTCTTGTGCTTCCATTTGGACTTGTGAGCTCAATCCCTGCGGAACTCCTGGTCAATCGATGGCAATTATCATGGATACTATACTTTCTAGTGTTTACAGTACTGAGCACAATCTTTACTAGAGTGTTTTTTCTCAAAACACTCAGCCGCTACTCAGGTGTGGGCAGCTGAGTTACAATGTACAAATGTCTGTTTATGGCCTAATTGCCCGTATTTCAATCCAAGATACACTTGAATATCGTGTTAACTTTCTACTGAACACAGTCAAGTACAGCCTCATGATTGCTTTTACAGCAATGGTGTGGCTCGCTGTGGAACAGGCCAGTCCGGCTACCAGCTACAGCAGAAGTGAAACCATAACATACTTCCTTGGTGCCGCCTTACTGTATTCCCTCACCAATTTTCATCCGTACGAAATAGAAGTTGATGTAAAACAAGGGGGCTTATCCCGATTTCTTGTTAAACCTATTTCTCCACACTGGTTTTATGCTACCAAGCTCGCAGCGGAAGCAGGGATCGCCACAATAATGAAAGCTCTGATATTCGTGCCCGCGGTTCTACTGCTCGGTGTTAACTTCTCGGCAAATCCGTCACAGTTGTTCCTATTTTGCTGTTTTTTACCTGTAATTTACTACATCTCATATCTACTCTTAGGCACTATAAGTGTGGGTGCTTTTTGGTTCACAGAAATCTATGCTGTCCGCTGGGGTTTGACTATCATATTTCGCTTACTGTCAGGGGTCTTGGTGCCAATCGATTACTTTCCGACTTTTGCCCAAAAGTTCCTTGTTTACACACCATTCCCTCATCTAGTAGCTACACCGGTAAGATTACTACAAGGAATGATCAGCCCAGCGGAAGGTTTATTTGGACTACTGGTCTTACTTCTGTGGGGGAGTTTCCTTCATGTATGCAATGCACAGCTTTGGAAGTTGGGTACTCTTGAGTATGAAAGCACCGGAATATAAACATGTTCAAGAGCATTAAAAAATACCTAGATTTGTATGCGCTATTGTTTGGTGCCAGGGTGCAAGTTCTCTTTGCTTTTCGACTTAATGCGTTTGTACACTTCTTTTATGGCCCAGCTTATATGATTGTGCTATTTTTTGTCCAACAATTGGCCTATCAGAGAGCCCCCGAGCTCGGTGGCTGGAACAGAGAAGAAGCAACACTATTGATTGGTCTTTGTTTCTTCCTCTATACCGTGGCATTTATTTTTTATATCATTGGCTTTCGCTCATTCCTGTGGCAAGGTTTGCGAGAAGGAGTACTTGATCAATACCTGACAAAGCCAGTCTTCCCGCTTTTTTTTATAGCATGGGGGAAACCAGATATTGCTCAGTTCCCTTTACTTGTAATGACACTTCTTGTCCTTGTACGACAGTTGGGGATTTTTAGCACCCAAATTAGCTTCGCAGACACCGGATTAGCACTGTTGAGTTGTGTGCTTGGATTAGCTGTTCATTATTTTGCCCTATCTACATACTCATCACTCGCTTTTTTCATGACTCGGGCCGAGCAAGTTCTTGAACTGTTTGATAAGATAAGTGATTCTGGACAATATCCAACCCATATTTTCCCGGAATCATTACAGTTTGTCTTAATTGCGGTTGTGCCAGTTGCATTCCTGGGATATGTTCCGACTATGTTCTTGCTGGGTCAAAGGCCATGGTACTTGTTTGCCGCCGAGTGTTTGTTGTTCGTTTTTTTTTACTGGCTCAATAGTTTCTCCTGGAAATATGGATTGAAACAATACACTTCTGTAAGCTCATGAAACATTTCCACACTTCATTACAAACCTTATAGATTATCTTGTACAATAGATCTCTGGAGCAAATTTATGACAGATTCAAAACCAATAATTTCTATCTCGCATTTAAAAAAATACTTCAAAGTTTATCACAAAGAACCTGGATTGCTTGGGTCTTTCAAGTCCCTTTGGCATCGTGAATATCATGAGGTTAAAGCTGTTGATGACATTAGTTTCTCCATCGAGCCGGGAGAAGTAGTCGGGTTTATCGGTCAGAATGGTGCCGGCAAAACCACGACGCTGAAGATGCTCTCGGGCCTCCTGTATCCAACCGATGGGGCAGTCAATGTTCTCAACTTTAATCCATGGGATCGCAAGCCTGAGTTTCAAAAACAGTTTGCACTGGTTATGGGACAAAAAAACCAACTGTGGTGGGATTTGCCTGCAATGGAAACGTTTTTATTGAACAGAGCTATTTACGAAGTGCCAAAAAGCCAGTTCAAAAAAACACTCAAAACCCTGGTTGATTTGCTTGACGTGGCAGACATATTGAATGTTCAGGTGAGAAAACTCTCACTGGGGCAGCGCATGAAGTGTGAACTGATCGCTGCACTGCTTCACAACCCAAAAGTGCTTTTTTTGGATGAACCGACCATTGGCCTAGACGTTGTAATGCAGAAGACCCTGAGAGATTTTATCAAGCAATATAACAAAGAATTTGGGGCAACCATAATACTCACTAGTCATTACATGGGCGACGTTAAAGAACTGTGCAAACGAGCTATCATTATTGATCACGGGCACAAGATTTTTGATGGAGAACTACAAAATATCATTGACAAGTTTGCCCGCAATAAAATTCTCTCACTCGTGTTTTCACAACCCGTGAAGCGATCTGACCTAAAGAAATTCGGAGAAATCAAGGAAATGAGTGAAGATGGATCCGACTATACTGCGACTATACTTGTGCCTCGAACAACAGCCACAAAAGTTGCTGCGCAAATTTTGAATAACCTACCGGTACAGGATGTCACAATCGAAGAACCACCAATTGAAGCAATCATTCGTGAAGTCTTTGAGAAAAAAAGTGTTAACTAAAGTAGCAAAAGAAACAAATTCGTTCCGCCAAGCAGTTTGTGACCATGTATAAGTACCTGCAACTTTTCTCAATTTCCTGGCAAAATGGATTTGTCTATCGCACCAGTGTGCTCCTATGGCGATTCAGAAATTTCTTAGCGACCTACATGTCGCTGACTGTTTGGTCACTACTACTCGCAAATAATACCACCATAGCTAGTTACACCCAATCTGGAGCGATTACCTACGTTTTCCTTATCTCACTGCTTCAAAGCTTGGTGCTCAGCACAAGGCTTCATGGTATGTCCGAATTTATTTACTCTGGAGGATTAAGCACTATTCTCACCAAACCCCTCAATGTCTTTGGTTATTTTGCTATACAAGAAGTAAGCGATAAATTGAAAAACTTCTTATTTCTAGTACTAGAAACTGGTTTAATCTGGCTGATATTTAAGCCAACGATCGCACTCCCAGGAGCAGCTACAGTTTTTCTATTCATATTGTGGACCTTTGGTGCAATTTATCTCAACGCACTTATTCTACATCTGCTGGGCGCCATCGGTTTCTGGAGTCCCGAAACCTGGGCCCCCCGTTTTTTATTCTTCACCTTCTTAGAGTTCTCGGCAGGCAAACTTTTTCCTCTAGATATTCTTCCCGCCTTCATTCAGAAACTAATTTTTATGACACCACTTCCGTACTTATCATTTGTACAGACCAAGCTTTTTTTGGAAGAACTTGACCACAGCACCTTGATAAAACATTCCGCCATGTTTATCTTTTGGTTGGTCTTAGGAACCATATCAGTTAGATATGTTTGGCAGCGTGGAATGAGGCAGTACACAGCTGCAGGACAGTAAAAAACTTATGCATCGACTCTACACATATTGGACTGTTTGGTACCTTACAGCCTCAAGCGCATTTCAGCAGACGTTCATATCACCATGGACCAATGTTTTATTCCTGTTCGGAAAAGTTGTTCGTTTTGCAATGATGCTTATTTTTTTGTTCGTAATCAAAGGATCTGGAGCCGAACTTGCTGGTTATTCTGCCAATGAAATCGTGCTTTTTTTTCTCACGTATCAATTCTTAGACGTTAGCACCCAAATTTTGCTCAGAGGTGTATACATGTTTTCTCCTCTGATTCAAGAAGGTCAACTTGACAGCTTCTTGAGCAAACCTATCAGCCCACTTTTCAGAGCCCTCACCGGCCACCCCGATATAAATGATACTATTTTTCTCTTGCCTGTTCTCATCGTAAGTTTCTGGGTGACCAGCCAACTGGATGTCAACATAACACTTGCGTCTTTCCTGTGGTACTGTGTTCTCTTGCTGAACGGATATGTCATAGCGGTTGCCTTCCACATCCTTGTACTTGCTGCAGGAATACTTTTAACAGAAGTCGATGGCATAATTTGGCTCTACCGTGATCTTATTCGACTCGGCCAATTTCCCGTTAGCGTCTACTCTGAACCCTTGCGCTCAATACTTTACTTCATTATCCCTGTGGGTGTAATGGTTACCGTTCCAGCCGACGTTCTGCTCGGAACAATTACACCATTGAGAGTCATTGGAGCTTTTTTAGTTGGATCAGGTCTACTTGGAATGAGTTACTATATCTGGAAATGGAGCCTTAAACAATACAGCGGAGCTGGAGGATAAACACCCCAGACTGCTTCCTGTTCAAATCGAGTGCGAAGTTCTATCGTTTTGGAGATTGTCGTTGTCTTCTTGCCTTACCACCCATACCAATTTTTCTCGTCTCTTTCATTCTGTCATCACGAGTTAACAAACCAGCTTGCTTAAGCAGCATGCGATACTCACCGTTATATGACACGAGAGCTCTAGATAAACCATGAACCACGGCACCGAGTTGTGCCGAAGGCCCAGACCCAGAAACTTTGGCACTTACTGCAAACTTACCTTTGGTACCTGTAACCTCAAAAGGCTGCATGTAACGAATGGTAGCAGAAGGCACAGTTGCAAAGTACTGACCTACAATCACACCATTAATAATAAAGTCACCAGCACCCTCATAAATACGGACACGTGCCGTGGCGACTTTGCGTCGTCCAACTGCTTCGGTGTATTGGCCGGTAGGCAAGGTAAGCAGTTCACGTGAACTAGTGTTACGAGCAGATTGCTTAACCACAGGTGTTGCTTTTTTTACAACCTTTTGAACTTTGTTATTCTTTTTTCCAAGCTTGAGTGCCATATACTATTCCATCCATGTATGCAATTACTTTGTGCTTTCTTTCATTTCGGCAGAAAGCTGGCCTTGGTGCCGATGCTCAGTGCTAGGATAAATCTTAAGTCGAGCCATCCGTTGATCTCTGAGTTTGTTTTTAGGCAACATGTTTTTCACGGCCAAAGCAATGATGTCCTCTGGCTTGCTCTCAATTAACTGAGCAAAACTCTGTTGCTTTAAGCCGCCTGGGAAGTTTGAGTGTCGATAATACATCTTGCTCTGTCGCTTAGCACCAGTAACTGCCACTTTGGCTGCATTGATAACGACAACAAAGTCTCCACCATCGATGTGAGGTGTGTATTCCTTCTTGCGTTTTCCTATCAATGTTTGGGCGATATCACTTGCTACAACACCCAAAATCTTATCTGCCACATCCACTAGATGCCAGTGTCGCACGACTTCTGAAGTTTTCTGCATGTATGTCTTTTTCATGGCTTAGGCTTTCTGCTCAGGTGCTTTCTTGGACGTCTTGGTAGTCTTTGCTGTTTCGGTCTTGGCTGTTTGTGGTTTCTTTAGGGTGCCGGCATTGAGTCGCTCAACAACCAGTGAGATTTGCACGAGTTTTGTGTTATCGCCCCTGCGCAAACCTATCTGAGTCAATCGAGTAAAACCTGACACTCTATCTGTAAACAAAGGTGCAATTGATTCAACCAATGTATTCACGACATCACGTTTACCAAAGAAAGTGTGCAGCAATCTGCGAGTAGCTATGGAATCCGTCTTGGCTTTACCAATTAACCGATCAGCCAGTCGCTTCACTTCTTTTGCTTTTTGTTCAGTGGTCGTAATAGTGCCATGTTCAACCAACGCTCTCACGAGGTTCTTAAAAAGAGACTCTCTGTGCTTCGTGTCTCGGTTGAACTTATTGACTTTAACTCTGTGTCTCATACTATCAATTCCTCATCAAGGGTACACACAATACTTTACTCCCCCAGTGTAATACCTTTTTTCTCCAAAGCAGCTTCAATAACAACCACACTCTTTCCTCCCAAGTTTTTGACCTTGGCGACAGTGTTACGTGGTACACCTGCTAAATCTCCCACAGTCTTGAAACCACCTTTGCGAAGTGCATTAGCAATTCTGGTTGGCAAATCAAGTTCTTCAACAGTTAGTCGAAGCACCTCTGCCTCTTCAGGTGAAAGCTGAACATCAGGTTCTGGTTCCGCTTGAACTACAGGTTCAACAACCTGAGTGAACTGTTTTGCCAAAATACGAGAAGCCAGCTGAACTGCTTCAAGCGGAGTAATCGTGCCATCTGTCTGCACATCTAGAACCAACTTATCAAAATCAGTTCGGCGTCCGACACGAGTTGCATCAACTTGATATGAAACCTTAACAACTGGTGAGTATAAAGCATCGAGAACTATCTCGCCTAGGCCAGCAGCTTGACTATCTGTTGCAGGTACATACCCGACTCCAGATTGAACGGTCATTTCTAGCTCCAATTTTCCGCCTTTTGCCAATGTTGCAATGTGTTGGTCAGGATTAATAATTTCAAAACCAGCACTTGGCTCAATTTGAGCAGCGGTAACAATTGTGTCACCCTTGGCTGATAAACGAAGTGTACCAATTGATTCGACACCGGTTGCTTTTATTCTCACCTGTTTGAGGTTGAGAGTCAGCTCAAGCACATCCTCAGTCACACCAGAAAGAGTCGTGAATTGGTGATCTGCTCCTTCAATTCGAACTGAAGTTATAGCACTACCTGGCAAAGAGCTCAACAAAACACGACGCAGAGAGTTTCCCAATGTATGACCATACCCCTGATCGAGTGGTTCTAAAGCAATTCGACTTCGAACTGGGCTCAGCTCTTCACTTGACACCTGGAATGAAGGATTCATACCGGGATAGTTCGTTATTGTTAGTGACATATGTTGTTCTCCTTGTTTCACCTCTTCCCGCCTGGGCGGGAAAATCCGTAACTGGATACAGCCTATCGGCTGTAATATTCTACTACTAATTGTTCTTCTACTATTTCAGTTATATCAGTCCGTTCAGGCAAACGAGCTACTTTTCCGACACTATGCTTCCTCTCAAGCCAACCTGGAAGAACTGGCTCATCCTTGAGCCTCTCAGCGACTACAGGAATAGCTGTACCAGAAGCCTTCATTGAAATGACATCGTTAACTTGCACGCGGTACGAAGGAATATCCATTTTTTTGCTGTTAACCAAAACATGACCGTGGTTGACCAGTTGTCTGGCAGCAGCCCGTGTAGGCACCCATCCGAGTCTATAAACTGCGTTGTCCAAGCGTCGCTCAAGCAAACCCAGCAGCGCTGCACCTGTAGCTGTAGGATTACTGGTTGCTTTTTCGTACAATCGACGAAGCTGTTTCTCTAAAATGCCATAGATATATTTTAATTTTTGCTTTTCTTTCAGCTGTACACCAAAATCTGAAAGTTTTCTGCGGTTTTGTGCCCCATGCTGACCAGGAGAAACATTCAATCGCCGTGTAACTTTCAAGGCATTTGACTTAAGTCCTAAGTCTTCACCTACTTTTCGTGCTAATCGATTTTTTGGTCCAGTGTATCGTGCCATATAACTCTCAATTTATTTATTATGTTTCGCTTTTCGTGGTCGAGTGCCGTTGTGTGGGTTGGGTGTCATATCAGCAATCATACTGATCCTCATTCCTTGTGCACGCAACACTCTCAGTGTCACATCTCTACCAGGTCCAGGTCCTTTGATGTACACATCCATTTGGCCCATACCATATGCTTTGGCCTTGTTGATAGCATTTTCGACTGTTATGGTTGCTGCGTATGGTGTGGATTTGCGCGAACCAGTAAATCCAGACTCACCGGCAGTTGACCAACACAATACATTGCCACTTTCATCAGTGACGCTTGCGAGAGTGCTATTAAAGGTCGCAGTCACATACAGTCTCCCTTTAGGAACTGAGCGTAGTACCTTCTTGGTTGTATTTACTTGATTTCTATTTTGTGCCATACAAAAAATTTCCCGTTGCCTGTGTTACTTGGTGCTTTTCGCAGTTTCTAACTTAGCGGCCATTTCCTTAGTCATAGCTCCCACGGTCTTACGGCGACCACCACCTCGGGCAGTTCGACCATTTGATCGGGTGCGCTGACCACGAGCTGGCAAATGAGCCATGTGGCGGTACCCTCGATAGGAACGAATTCTCTTCAACCGATCAATTGCATCGTTAACATCTCTGCGCAGGTCACCCTCAACCAAATACTTTTCCAAGACGCGCTGAATTCTATTGATTTCGTCAGTTGTGAGCTCTCGAGCACGCTTATCTGGGTTAATTTGTGTTTCCCTGACAACATCTTTAGCGATCTTCGGCCCAACTCCAAAAATGTCCTGAAGAGCAAAGTATACTTTTTTATGTTCTGGAATATCGACACCGACGATACGAGGCATAGAGTTTTATCCTTGACGTTGTTTGTGCTTAGGCTCCTGACAAATAACCCGCAATACTCCTTTGCGTTTGATTAATTTGCAATGAATGCACATTTTTTTGACTGATGACCTAACTTTCATGATTGTTGTTTTCCCTGTAAGACAGAAAGTGAAATATACCTCAAATCTCTTCTAATGCAAAGTATTAAATTGACAGCGACTCAGTTTTGGTTGATCTAAAGGTAATTTTACACTTATTGAGGTCATATTTTGATACATAACCTTTTACTAAATCACCTGGGAGCACACGAATTCTGAACAGCCGCATCTTCCCCACCAATGTCCCCAAAAGCACTCGATCCTTCATCTGTTCAACAGAGGAACCAGTTATTTTGATACGGAACATGGTGTTCGGCAAACACTCCTCGACAACACCCTCAATTTCAAAACGATCATCTCGATTTGATTTCTGAGTAGTGGTATCGACTTGGCGTTTGGCTTTGGCCGTACGCTTATGTTCTTGTACCTTTCCCATAGACCATGTATTGTACCACAACTAAGTCTGGTAGAACAAGCATTGCTAATCTTATAAGGCTAGGAGCTGCTATGGTTCGAGCAAAATGGTCTGGCCTCCTTTTTCCAAATGAATGCGATGCTCGATTGGTTTGATGCTTCCATCAATACTAGAAAATGCAACACTTAATAACAAACCCGTCTGGACATTTTCGTCAAAGTACTGATCAAAAACAAAGTTCCCAAGTGAATAGTAAATGTACTTTCCCTTGTATACTTCGGACGGCTGAATGACGTGTGGGTGAGAGCCAACTATCATATCAGCGCCAGCATCGATCATAGCCTGTGCCTGCTGACGCAGTACCTCATTTATTGTCAGTTCATACTCGTTACCCCAGTGTGTATACACAATAATAAAGTCAACTTTATCCACTAGCGCAGCTATATCTGCAAACGCCACTTCGAGCGAACGAGGTGCAAACTGATTAAAGTTAACAAATCCGAACCGAACATCCCCAATTGTTTGTTCAACAACACTATCCTCTGTATCTTCCCCGGTAATATTTCCAAAGTACGAAATACTTGCCGCCGTTAGTCGCTCCTTGGTTTGCTGCACACCATCTGACCCGAAATTATTGATGTGATTATTCCCAAGATTAACTATCATAATGTTGGCATCACGGAGCAACTGGGGCACAAGGGGATCAAAGGTAAAAATAAAGTTCTCTCTGGAACCCACTATTGAGCCAAGGCTCACAGATTGATTATCAGTAACAGGACCTTCTAAGTTGGCTACCACTAAGTCGTGTTCCGATATAAAAGGTTGTATTCGGGAAAAAATGTGATCTCTCCCAGATCTTTGGATAGCTTGTCTAATGTTACGGTCAAACATCATATCTCCACCGAAGAGTACCGTAACCACTGACTGTGGCGACTCAATTGGTACCGAAGGGCTCTGCTTTACTTGCCAGTTGTCAAGATCATCAGTCTGCTGTGTTAGTGTTGTTTTTGAAGGAACTGCTGTCGAGTAATACCAATATGCTAACCCACCGACCGTAACAAAACCGAGAGTAAGCACCAGACCAACCAAGAACCAACGGTGCGAAAGAACTCTCCACTGATGATTTGTGTCAATCATAGGATGATGGTATCACACAACGTATTACAAAAACTTTAGTTGTCAGCAAAAATTAATTCAAAGTAGCTCGTGGTTGAAGGTACATCTTCACCCAAAATAATCGCCGAGTTGGAGTGATCACGTACTTCGAAACCGGTATTGCCAAGTATCTCCATTGTTCTTAAGAGCGTTACGATTGATGCAGGTGAGTCAGCGTGATCGTCTCCCAGAGAAAGTAGTCTGTTGTAGTTATGTTGTTCCATAAGTGTAAGTGTCTCCCTATCTTTTTCTTCACTTACCCGCAAGGGCAAGTAGTGAGAAAAGTCGACAGAAGCTAGCAAAACTATTTCTTCGTTGTGTAACTGGCGAGCCAACGCAAAAGCCAGTTGTTCAATATCGTCTTTATTCATTCGCGCGCTTATTAAAAGTGGTACTATTCGTGTCTGAGGTAAATAGTGTTGAAGAAACGGAATATGGCTGCCGATGGCGTGATCAGCTTGAACCACATTATTTTCAACAGAAACAAAACTCAGCTCTTGAAGGCGGGTAATTAAATCAGTATCAGGGTAGGTGTCACCAAACTGAGTCCGCACTGCCTGTGTTCCTGATATGACCAAATTACTACCAGTCTCATAGTGGTTTGGGCCAATCAGAATCAAGGTAGTCACCTTCTGCTCAGACAGGCTAGAAAAGAAGTCAGCGATCATATCTGATGCCACCAGGTGATGCGGAACAACGCCTGCAACTATTCTCCGTGACTGTTCTCCACCTGTTTTAGCTTGGTGCGCCTTAACACTGGAAAAGTAGGTGGTAGGATCGAAAAATTCTTCTGGTAAAGTGAGCACTTCTGAGTTCTGCTGAGAGTCTAGTGTTTCTTCCACTCTTGACACACCCTGTACTTGTGAAGTATCCACCTCATTAACCTTGCTGCGCCATTCAACCACCTCCAGTCCTACGACTGAAACGAACGCCACTATTAAGCTAAAAACCACACTGTTAGATTTCATGATCCTGACCATTTTCATGCTCTTTTTCTGAGTGTTCATTCTTTGGTGTTGCATCGTTTGACTCAAGAGGTGCATTTGGCTTCTCTGCCAATTTTCGCTGGTTTTTCTTTCGTTGCAACACAAGCAGCAGTACTGCGAATAAGGAAAGTGCAGCTAGTGGTAAAAGCTTTTTGTAGCGGGCATACAGCTGATCGAATTTCCTTTGTGCCGCCTTTGCAGCTAGTTCAGCCGCTCTCTTGGGAATTATTTCAGCTTCATTTGTGACTGTCACTGTTTCAGCTGCAGAGTACGCCTGTATTTCTGGGGTGTACATAAGTTCCGCACGTGCTGGTGGAACCGCAAATGTTCCGGCTGCCACAACTCGAGCTTGGTACTCATAAGTTTGAGTCGTCCCCGGCACTGACTGCACAGAGAGAATCATGCCATCTTGTGTGACCTCCCGAGCTGACACTCTATCGAAGTAGTATCCACCGGTTGCTCCAGCCTGTTCATTGCGAAACTGGGTATTTATCGGAATCAAACCTGCTGGCAAGTGATCCTCAACGACTAGATGAGATACATCGGTCTCCAAGCCAGACACCGTTAATCGTACAGTTACCTTATCACCTGGACTTAAAGTATATTGGTACCCCTTACTTGAAATATACTCGCGTTCAATTTGCATACCTCTGCTGATTGCTGAACTCTCTCTGTCTGTATGGAAAATTTCATGAATGACAGTCGAGTAGAGTTGCCCATTTCCCATCTGTTGCAGCTCCAAACTCCGTGCTGACTTTAGGTCCGAAGCAGGTATCAGGATCTCTGGAATTGCTTGTTGAGCTGACTTAACAGCACCCTCTGCCACTGTGTTTCCATCGAGCAAGAGCTTGTACGTGTAGTTCGGTGTGAGCTCGTTGCCAGTTTTGGCCAACTCAGTTATCGCCCTTATCACTTGAGCTGTCGCATACGTATTGGCCCAGTAGTCTTTTCGTCGACCTTCCATTAAGAAACGAGCTGCTTGCGCTGCCAGAGTGCGGTCCCCTTGTGCAGCTAATATGGCTCTGATAGCGAGAGCTGTTGAAGCTTCAGTTGAACCGAAATGATCTCGAGAGCCAGCTGCCCAAAAAGCAGTTTCGCCCTCGCGTTGAACCATGGATAACAATACTGATAAACCGTTAGCCCCTGGGTCAGTTTGACCATTTTTCACATTGGTCATGACTGCCATTGCCAGCAAATCAGCATTTAGCGCCCCAAAATCGGTAATCGGTTCTTTGCCAGCAGGATCATCCAACAACGAAAGCGCATACATTTTCGCTACTTGCTCTTGTGTTGTCAAAGGACGGAACTGACCTTGCTGCTGTAAATTCGTTGCAAGCAAAAACTGCCGACTCCTTTCCAACATATCTGCTGGAACTTCGATGCCTTGTTGCTGAGCTAAAACAACATACTCAACAACATAGGCGGTAATGTAGAGGTCTGAACTTGTGTACCACCATCCCCATCCTCCGTCTGGTTGTTGCAACTGAGACAACCGCTCTATGCCTTTTTGCAAAATTGCATCGAGATCTTTGTCTACCAAACTGGAAGCAAAAAGTGATTGATTTGCCTTCACAATCACGGCAGGCACAAATCTGCTGGTTGTCTGTTCAACACAACCATACGGATACTGAATGAGATACTTCATTGCAGTTGGAAGCGTCCCCAACATAGTTGGAGAAAGTGCCACTCGAACACTTGAGTGTTTTGGGTCAGCATCCGCAGGAATGCTCAGTGGGAATGTAGTCGGCCCATTGCCGACACTTGCTGATTTTTCAAAGAATCCATACGGAATCACTGGCATGGTGGCTGTCACAATATCAGATGCGTCTTGTGAACCACCTCTCGCGGCAATCGTAATCTGGGCGTCTGATTGTTCTCTGTCTGCTTTCAACTTCCAGGCAAGTTGAAGTGGCTTGTTAGGAATTACTGTCACAGCTGAGTGAGTGGCTTGTTCAACTTCGCCGGCAGAAAAAGTCAGATCAACATCAAGCTTCTGCTCCACACCCGTGAAGTTGTTGATCAAAGCGGAAGCGTGCAACTCGTCACCAACCCTGATAATATTCGGAAGAATTGGTCGAACAACAAGTGACTTACTGACTTTGATCTCTGAGAGTGTTTGACCTACTTGAGTACGTTCGTTAGCTGCAACTCCTGCAATGACCCAAGTAGTAAGATTATCGGGGAGCTTAAACTGTACCCGAGCTGTACCATCAACACCAGTACGAACTGTCGGATTCCAGTACGCTGTATCTTTAAACACAGTTCGAGCACTCCCTTTTTGGTTGTGAACCCAAATGTTTTCTGCAAAGAATGTCTCTTGTGACTCGACTGAAAGGTTATAGACACTCACTGCTTTTTGCTGCCACTCAACAGTTTCTACCACAACTTCTTTCCCGTCTGAGTCGAGCAGCACATCGCCAACTTGTACAGAGCCAGCTTCCATCCAGCGGTTGTTAACCCAAATGAGATGGTTAGCCGTCAGCTGTAATTCGCCATTTAATATCAAATAACCCGATTCTTGCACCGAGTGAGTGCCAACAACCCGGGCTGAAACAAGTTTGGCATCCTGTTCACTTGTGCGAGTGAGCACCGATTCCCCAACTTTGACTAATTCAATCGGTCGTTTCGAACCATCAGCCATCGTCACCGCTGTACCAGCCAGGAAACAACCCCCACCTTTTTCAGCTGTCTGAACATTTATTCCCTTGAGTGAATGTGACTCTTGAGTCGTGTCTGATCGCTGTGCCCAGAACACTTCAAAAATATTTTTTCTGGTATCATCCACTAACTCAAATAGTGCCTTATCAACACTCCAGACTGCAACTTCCGCTGCGACACCATCGCCCGTTGTGTCCTTTGTTTGAATGTCGAGGGTGACAGTTTCACCAGGTCCGTATACTTTTTTGTCTGATGTGATAGTCACTGCTACACGTTTTGAGTCCCTTGAAACTGTAAGTGGTGCTGTGGCTGATTGCATAGCGCCAGTGGAGAAACTGTTCGCACGAACAATTACATTAGGGATATCACTGTCAACGATTGGAAGTTTGATTGTGGCAAAATTCCCAGTCAAAGAAACCAACACGTAGCGGTGAACACGAGCGCGCTGCACAGTGACCAATATATCTCTGTCAGGAATTGCTGAATAAATTTCAACCGTCGCTTCATCCCCTGGGTCGTATGTAGCTCTATCAAGTGAGAGTGTCAGCTGATCCTCACCTTGACCCATAATCCATGGTGAGCCGTACTCATTAATCCAGAAATTGAACTCCTTGGTGATTATGTTCCGCTCACTGTCATACACACTTACAGATACGGTGTATGAGCCTTCCTTTTGAGGTATTAGTTGTAAGTCAACCTTCCCTTGATCATCAGTCTGAGACTTAATTTCAGGTAAAGACTCATCCTTATATGTGTATACAGGGTACTTTTGGCCTGATACCATCTGACTTTCCCAGTACCTCCTGGTAACAGTGGCCGTAATAGGCTTACGCGCGACCGAGTCAGAGTTTCTCGCGGTCAAAAAAATTGGAAGAGTATATTTTTGGTTAACCTTGCCACTGTACGGACCTTGGCCTCTATAAAGACTCAAGTTACCCGGATATAAAATAATATTTTTACGAGCTAAAACGGGGTTGCCGCTATCATCCATGTACGAGGCCTCAAGTGTAACTACTCGTAATGAACCTGAAGCTGGGATGTTAAGGCTTTCAAGTGACACCTGAGTTCTACCATCTGTGTCAAGAGTAACTGTACCTGTTGCAACTCGGTCACCTGACCACAAACCATAGTTATACTGTGTATCTATGCTTTCTTCCAACCAAGTTTGGGCGTATTCATATTCATAAATGCTTGAAGCATATGCAGTATATGAAACATCTTCACCTGCAAGCGACTGACCGGAAAAATACTCACCCGTAAGTAAGAAATCGCCACCTTCTCCCTGGACAACCGTTTGACTTGTTGCGCCAACCTCGAGAGAGTACTCAGGTTTTCTAAAGTAATCAACCTGAAACTGTGCCATGCTTTCCCAAATCCAACTGTCCTCTGTGTCAGAAGCATGACGGATCTTAAGGGTGTATTGGCCGGGTGATGCCGTATCGGGCAAATTAAACACACCATCAAAGCTCCCAAGACTGCTCAGTGGCACAGTGCGCTCGTATATAGTCTCTAGTTCATTACCAGATTTGTAAATTTGAACTAACGCTGATCCTTGTGCCACGCTATATCGAGCGTCATTATCATCACGAATCATTGCTTTGTAGTAGAGAGTATCTCCAGGTTTGTAGAGCGGCCGATCAACAAAAACAAAATATGAATGTTTACGCTCAGAACTTACAAATCGATTATATGAGTAACCAACATTGAGATGTTCCAGATTGACCGGAATGACTGCAAAGTCATCCCCAGTTGAAAGAACTGCAATATCGGTTTTGACTGGTAACGGCAACGTCGCAATCCCATCACTACCAAGACTACCAGATCCAACAACCTGAACAGTGTTCATAAGACTGTACAACGTGACAGTCCCTTCTTCCAGGTGACGTTTTGTTTCAAAGTGTTGCCCCCATACGAGCAAGCCCTGGTCGTGTTCTTTTGCCACACCACCGATGCGAGACCTAACTATTACAACATCATCAAGGACATCACCAATTCGTATCTGCATGTACCACATACCCGTAGAGGTCAGAGGCAATACCAACTTGTTGGGATTCTCTGAATAGCGAGAAACTGTGTGTTCAAGTGTGGCTACCTTCTCAAGGCTAGAAGTGTCGAAACCACGACTCACCTGAGAAGAATCATCGGTGTGCAACAAATAGGTCAGCAGTTGCTCCCGATTAATGGGATATAACGTGACCTCTGCAACGCCCTCTGTTTGCCAAGAAGTTAGCTCAACTGCCGGTTCATCTGCCGAACTTAAGGCAATTAATCCTCCCCTTTGCTGTCCCTCTTTGTCTGCTGAAACAAAAAACTGTGGAGCTGACTGACCAACGCCCAGCACTTTGATAATGTTTGACCATTGTTGAGTAGCAAGTGCTACGGCAAAAAGCAACAGTACAAAAAGATATTTTGCTTGAAAACGAAAAATACTGGAAATAAAACGCATACAAAAATTGTAAACCTCAGCAATACACTTGTGTAAGCATGAAACAGGAGCACTCAGGGTCAAACGGTCAATACTTCTGGAAATTCGCTGGTAATTAAGACAGTCTCTTCGAACATGCCACCAAGTGATCCATCTTTTGTTCGAAATGTCCAACCGTCAGAAGCGATCTTAAGTTCGGGTAAGCCCTGCGTATACATAACTTCAATCGCAAGTGTTTGCCCCACGGTCAATTTATGCTTCTTACTTGATTTGTCTGCAAAAACGGGGATGCTTGGCTCCATATGCAACTGAGTACCTATGCCATGGCCAGTGAGTTGGTACACCACACCGTACGAGTAGCGCTGCAAACCGCGCTCGAGTGCCAAACTAATGTCATACACTGTGTTGCCAATAACAGCCGCTGCTATAGCTTCATCCAACACTTGTTTCCCTCGTTGTATGAATTGGTTTGTTTCTGTGGTAATTGCTCCAACTGAAAAGGTTGTCGTCGTATCTAAGTTATAGTCGTTGTAGAGCAATCCCACATCAATAGTGATGACATCGCCCTCTTCTACTACTTTTCCTTTAGGTATACCGTGGCAAAGTTCCGCATTTTTCATAATGCATGTTGCCCAGCTATAGCCAGGAACAAGAGAAAAATTTGGCCGTGCACCAAATGAATGGATGAGTCGTACCGCTTCAGCCTCGATTTCCTCAAAGCGAGTACCAACTTTAGTGAAATCGACTAGTGCACGTTTCACCTTACCTAATCGGCTACCACCTTCACGCATGGCTGAGATTCTTTTTTTATCAGCGTCGTTCATCTTCTCTCCTTGCTTCGCCAGAAAACCTTATTGGTTGGCGGTATGGCCTTTAGCGCTCCGCAGCAACAACAATGTCAGCAAATACTTTCTCAACTTCCTGCTCACCATCAACACGCACTAACTTACCAATTTTCTCGTAGTACTGCACAACTGGCTCAGTGTGCTCATGAAACAGTTCAATTCTTTTACGAATTGCCTGCAATGTTTCATCCTGCCTGTCACTGACGCGACCAGCAATTCTCCACAGCGCCTCCTTGTCAGACACTTCCATGAATACAACTTTCTCAATACTACCGTTGAATGCTTCAGCCTGGGGTACTGTTCGAGGAAAGCCATCCAAGATGTAGCCTTTTGTGTACTCAGGCTTTTGCAAGTATGTCAAAACTACCTCAAGTGTTGTTTCGTCTGGAACTAGAGCACCTGCGTTCAGTGTTTCCTTGAGCCATCGTCCGAGCTTAGTTTTTTCCTTGGCCATTTCTCTAAAAATATGTCCGGATGACAGATAGGGAATGTCATATTTTTCCGAGAGCATGTTCCCTTGAGTTGACTTTCCAGCACCCTGAATTCCAATAAGGACAAGTTTCATACTAACTCCCCAGCGACATTGCGCTTCAGCTTACCCTGCTGCTTCCTGATTAGGTAGTAAGAAGCAGATGATTAATACTGGTTATAATTGTCTTCATGAGTATTGACTGTAAATATTAAAGATATCGGTCGTAGTTTTGCTCAACTAACATTCCCTCAATTTGCTTGGCAGTTTCCAAAATTACAGAAACCACGATGAGTACACTGGTACCACTCACCGCCAATGAACCAATGTCCGTAAAGCGCTGTGCCAGCGAAGGCATGACAGCAATCAGACTCAAGAAAACTGCTCCCGCCACAGTAACACGCATGACAACATATTCTAGAAACCGTTTCGTTGCCCCACCTGGTCGAATACCGGGTAAAAATGCCCCAGACTTCTTGAGCTCAGTCGATATATCTTCGGCATTGAAAAAGATAAGTGCTGAGAAAAAAGTGAAAGCAAAGACAACGACAAAATAGCTCACTATATACACCATAGAAGTTTGCGCAAATAAGGCCGTCATTTCCTGACCCAGCTTAATCAGTGAGTCCTGCTTTGTTGCTGACAGTAATCGAGCCAAAAACGAAGGGATAAGCATAATTGAAACAGCAAAAATAATTGGCATAACTCCGGCAACATTAACTTTAATAGGGAGATGGGTTTGCTGTCCCCCGTAGACTCGACTTCCTCTCAGTCGCTGAGCGTACTGGATGGAGACTTTTCTGACTGCCTCATTCATAAACACAACTGCGGCAATAATGAACAGGAAGAGCACCGCGAATGCACTGAGGACAAGTAGCTGATCACTGCTGCTTACCAGTGCCAGCTGACTGACGGCTTGCGGTAGCTGACTGAGAATACCACCCAACAGTATCATTGATATGCCATTGCCCAGGCCGTATTGTGAAACAAGTTCACCCAGCCAAGTCAAAATAAGTGCTCCAGCAACTAAGCTAACAATCATTGCTATCAGTGAAAGTGGGTCTGATGTGAGTAAAAGGCCTTGACTTCGGAGCAGAACCAAGACTGAGATACTTTGCCCCACTGCCAAGGGGACTGACAAGAGTCTCGCATATTGGTTTACTCTCTCACGACCCGACTCGCCATCTTTCTGCATTTCTTTGAGTGACGGGATGACCATGGATGCTAACTGAATAACAATTGTTGCAGTTATGTACGGGTTGATACCTACAGCTACAACAGAGAAGTTGCTAAGCGTACCCCCAGAAAAAACGTTGAGTAAACTCAAAAATTGGCTAGAGCCCAGCAAGTTACGCAGTTGTGTGATGTCAACCGATGGTAATGGAATATGTGCTAAGAGCCTAAAGATGAAAAAAATGGCTGCCGTAAAAAAAAGCTTGTTGCGCAAACTGGGGGTTTTGAAAACTGTTCGAACTAATGCAGTGATTCTGTTCACCCGTCTTTCGTCAGTACAGCTACGTGTCTTGGTAACACATTTGTGTCACCTATTACCCTAGTTGGCGGCAATGTGCAACCAACTATAGTCTATTCAATAGTACCACCAGCTTGTTCAATAAGCTTGCGAGCTTTGGCTGATGCGAGCATCCCCTTAACCGTAACTACTCGATTGAGTGTGCCTGTGGCAATTATTTTAGCCTTTTTTGCTCGTTTGTCGATAACACGAGCGAGCTTTAGTGTGTCCAGCGTAACAACTGGCGCCTCGAGTGTATTGAGTTCTGATAATGTCACTTCGACTGTGGGATTCAATGGCTTGAGTTGACCTTTTCCTCGCCACATAGGTAATCGTTTGATCAATGGTAGTTGCCCACCCTCAAACCAAAGAGGAATGTGTCCGCCCTGACGTGACAGTTGACCCTTTTGACCCCTGCCAGCAGTATGTCCACCTTTACCAGAACCATATCCGCGACCGACACGCTTTTGTGGTCGGGTGGTACTAGGAGGAAGCTTTGTTAGTATTGACATGACTGAGTATCCTTATTGACCTTTTTTTTGCGACTGTTCAACGGTTGCGGCCTGCTTTGCCTGGGGCTTTGCGGCTACTTTTGGCTTTGCAGTTTTACCTTGATTTTTTTTATCAGATGGAGCATTCTTTGGACTACTGACTTTAGATTCAGCTCTGGTTTCTGATTTCTTTTTTGCTTTTTCCTGTTCAGCTTGAATCAGCTTGGTTTCCTCAGATTCTATTTCAGCAATAGACTTAAGTGCAATGCCTTTTAATGCCACGATCTTCTTAATTTGCTTTAGTGCTTCAAAAGTAGCATACACGCTTGAAGCTTGGTTCTCGGAACCGAGAATTTTACTGGAAATATCTCGAACTCCAGCCGCTTCCACAACTGCCCTAACAGGACCACCTGCGATAACCCCTGACCCTTTAGGTGCAGGCATCAAAAGTACCCTACCAGCGCCTTTTTTGACTTCAATTTGGAAAGGAATCGTTGTACCATCAAGAGGAACGGAAATCATTTTCTTTTTTGCCTTTTTAACTCCCTTTTTGATAGCAGAAAGTACATCTTTGGCCTTGCCCAAACCAACTCCAACGTTGCCTTTTTTATCTCCCACAACCATCAAAACGGAGAATCCAGCTTTGTTTCCCCCTTTAGTTTTTTTGGAAACGCGAGAAATCTGGATAACTTTCTCTTCAAACTCTTTTACTTCTGGTTTCATACAATAGACCTTGTTATACGGTTATACCCTGCTCCCGCAAGCTTTCAGCTACAGCTTTTACTCGACCGTGGTATTTATACGGGCCTCTATCAAACACCACTGCTGTTATTTTTTTCTTTTTGAGTTGAGTTGCAACTTCAGCTGCTACTAACTTGGCAGAATCGGTTTTAGCGACTTTCTTCCCCTTACCCTTGTGAAGATCGCTACCAGCGACAATAGTCCGCGCATTGACATCGTCAATTACCTGAACGTGAATATAGCGGTTAGAGCGTGAGACAGTAACTCTAGGTCGTTCAACGGTTCCAGTCAACTTAGCACGAACTCGCAGGATGCGCTTCTGAACAATGGTGTGCTTATGTGATACTTTACGCATGCCAAACTCTGCTAAGCAGCAGCCTTTCCTTGTTTCTTACGAACTACTTCATCTTCATAGCGAATACCTTTGCCTTTGTATGGCTCAGGTGGTCTAACTTTTCGAATATTTGCGGCTACTTGACCAACTTGCTGCTTGTCAATTCCCTCGATGTGAATTGTGTCCTGTCCTTCAACCTTCAGAGTAATACCCTGTTGAGCTGGCACTTCAACTGGATGAGAGTAGCCAACAGCCAAACTTAGCCCAGCTCCCTTTGCTTGAACCCGATATCCTGTTCCGACCAGTTTGAGCGATTTGCGGAATCCTTGAGTAACGCCAATGATTGTGTTTGCAAGTAAGCTTCTGATCAGTCCATGATTTGCACGGGCTTGCTCCTCATCACTGCTTCTGCTGACATTCAGTTGATCATCAGCTACAGCCACAGTAATTCCTCGCATCAGTGGGAGAGAAAGTTCACCTTTTGGTCCTTTCACCACCACTTTTTGGTCTGCAACAGTTACGGTAACTCCTGCTGGGACTGCAACTGCTTTTCTTCCAATTCTTGACATAACTCGTTCTTATTGTTTGTTACTTACCAAATTTGACAGAGGAGCTCGCCTCCTATATTTTGTTTTCTGGCTGTTTTATCGGTCATTACTCCCTTGCTTGTAGATACAATGGTAATGCCATAGCCATTCAAAGTTCTGGGGATGCCGTGTACTGGTGCATATAATCTGCGACCAGGACTTGACAAGCGCTTGACTCCATTTACCGCTGGCAACTTGCCGACATATTTTAATGTGAGTACCAGCTCTGAGATAGGAGTCCCTTCACGAAACTCAACCATCTCGATGTACCCCTCTTGCTGCAAAATATCAGCAATGTTCTTTTTGATCTTCGAGTGCGGAACTACTACTTCACGCTTCCGCGCAAGCAAGGCGTTCTTAATCCGAATAATAAGGTCTGCAATTGGATCAGTCATACTCTATCTACTTACTATACTTAACTACCCCAGGCAACTCACCTCGAACGGCAAGTTCGCGGAAAGTCAATCTACTTAAACCAAAGTAGCGCATATACCCACGAGGTCGGCCTGTTATTTTACACCGATTGACGCCTCGAGTCGACACTCGATTTGGTTTTGTGACACCAGACTCAATTAGCAATCTTCGCTTCTTGAGTAATTTTTGACTTTTCGCTATCTTTGATTTTTTGGCCATGTGTTTCCTTTAGTTTTCTCTCGCAAAAGGCATTCCCAGTAATTCGAGCAAACGAAATGCGTGTTCATTTGTTCGAGCAGTTGTAACGAATACAATCTGCATACCCCTGACACTATCCATTGTATCGTAGTCGATTTCTGGAAAAATACTTTGCTCTTCAAGTCCTAAGCTGTAGTTGCCCTGCCCATCAAAAGCAGTGCGAGAAACTCCACGGAAGTCTTTCACTCGAGGCAGAGCCACAGTGATAATCTTCTCAAGAAACTCCCACATATGATCGCCTCTCAATGTGACCATGGCGCCCAAAGGATCTCCCTCTCTCAGTTTAAAACCAGCAATTGATTTTTTCGCTATACTCACTTGAGCTTTTTGACCAGCTATCAAACTAAGCTGTTGGGCAAAGTTCTCACAAATTGGCTTGCGAGCTCTTGGGTCAACGGGGTTAGTTATACCACTGTTAATCACAATCTTTTTAAGCCGCGGTACAGCAAAATCATTTGTGATGCCCAACTCAGTCTTGAGTTGTGACAGTATAGTACTGGTATAGTAATCATTCAGACGTTGCATACGTTACTTTTTCTTCTCTGGTTTGGGTGCCTGATCAGGGATAACCGAGCCTGTCTTGGCAAACACTCGGGTTTTGCTCCCATCTTTCGAAACTTTGTAGGCTATCCTATCTGTTTTCCCTTTGTCATTAATAATCGCTACGTTTGCTGTAGGTAATGGTCGCTCTGCTCTGATTTTTTCTCCAGATCGGCCTGCAGTTGGTTTTATATGTCTCACGTACATGTTGAGACCTTCAACAACCACCCGATCCTCCTTGGGGAGGAGCAAGCGAACAACACCGGTTTTACCCTTGTCTTTACCACCAGTTAGTTTGACTGTGTCTCCAATTTTTAGTTTCATATATGTTACAGCACTTCAGGTGCAAGACTTGCAATTCTATTAAAACCTTTGTTTTTTACTTCACGAGCCACTGGGCCAAAAACTCGAGTCCCAATTGGGTTCGGGTTCTTGCGAGACTCCACCACAACGGCTGCATTATCATCAAAGCGAATGTACTCACCATTTGGTCGACGCTGTTCTTTCTTAGTGCGTACGACCACCGCCTTGACCATTTCACCTTTTTTAACAGTGCCGTTTGGCTCAGCGTCGATGACAGAAGCGGTAATTATATCACCAACATAACCAAATGTGCGCTTAGATCCACCATGAACTTGAATAACTCTAAGTTTTTTGGCACCACTGTTGTCTGCAACGATTACACGAGAGCGAAGCTGAATCATACTGCCTCCCCAAGCTTGCGACTTACTCTGAAGCGCTTTGTACGACTAAGTGGTCTAGTTTCGGTAATCTCAACTCTGTCACCCACCTCAAGTTTAAGGTCTTCGAAGTGACAAGCATAAGCTTTTGTTCGCTTGACAGATTTCTTGTACAAAGGATGCTGCCACTGTCGCTCCACCGTGACCTTGGCGGTCTTGGCAGTATGTAAGCCAGCAATTGTTCCTATAAGTGTTTTCATACTAGTTACTTATTCTGATTGTCCTGCAGGTACCTGTCCCTGCACAGGAGCCAACTGTTTAATACGAAGTACTGTTTTAATCTTAGCTATATCATCAGCAATCAGCTGAGCGTGAGTGTTTCCTGGTTTTCGGGCCTTCTGTGCCAAACGCACATGGGCTAACTTTTTAGTCAGTTCAGCTAACTGCAGCTGAAGGTCGGCTATCGTTTTCGAGTGGAGTGCTGTGCGGTCTTGTTTTTTCATTTGAGCTACTCCTTTGATACAAACGTAGTTTGTACTGAAAGCTTATGGCTTGCTTTAGTAAAAGCAGTTCGCGCAGTGCTCTCAGTTACACCACCAAGCTCGAAGAGGATTGTTCCAGGTCGAACTACGGCTACGTACGTTTCAATAGCACCTTTACCAGAACCCATTTTCACACCCACTGGCTTTTTTGTAATTGGCTTATGGGGAAACACTCTAACCCAATACTTACCAGCTCTTTTTGTCATGTAGGTAATTTTCTTACGAGCTGCCTCAATTTGGCGAGAAGATACCCAGCCGGTTGATGTGGCTTTCAGGCCAAATTCACCAAAAGCAACAGTACTTCCACGTTGGGCTACGCCTCGACGCTTCCCTCGGAATTCTTTTCTAAATTTACTTTTCTTTGGCTGTAACATACTCAAATCTCCGAGCTAGGCTAAACAAGCATTCCTTTGTAAATCCAGACTTTGATACCCACATATCCAGACCTAGTTGGTGCAGGCATATCAAAGTAATCAATGTCTGCCCGCAATGTTTGAGTTGGAACACTGCCCTCAAAGTACTTCTCAGTTCGACCAATTTCAGCACCTCCGACTCTACCAGCCAGAGAGATTTTTACCCCTTTGGCACCAGCTTGCATCGCACGCTCCATAGCTTGAGACACAGCCCTACGATGTGGGAATCGCTTAATGAGCTGTCCAGCGATGCGCTCTGCAACCAGTTTTGCACTGAGATCGGGCCTTATAACTTCCTCGACTCGCAAATCAATTTTAACTCTATCCTTCTTAAGTTTAGACACGTTCATGATCCGTTCGACGTCCTTCTTAATCACTTCCAGGTTTGCACCACCTTTTCCAATGACGACACCTGGGCGTGATACATGCAGAACAATTTTTACCATGGTAAGAGAGCGTTCAATATCAACTTGTACTAGACCAGCGTTCGCCAATTTTTTGTTTAAAAATTGTCGAAGTTTGTAATCTTCTAGTACTCTATCCGAATACGATCTGCCATCAGCATACCAACGTGACTTCCAACTATACGTTGTGCCAATGCGAAAACCGGTCGGATTTACTTTGTGTCCCATATATTGAACTCTATATTGTACTAAACTTTCTTTGTTTTTTCACTCCCCTGAGTTTTTTTCTTTGCAACCACCTTTTTAGTAGTCGTTTTCTTTGAATCTGCTTTGCCTGAAGCAGTTTTCTCACTGCTTGTGGTTGCTGCAGTTGACTTCTGCGGCTGCTTGACTGACTCTGTAACTATTTGGCTGTCTTCAGACTTAGTGGTACTAGCCTTCACTGCTGAAATCGGCTGACTTGGTACAACACCGGCCTCAAGTTCAACTCTTATATGGCTGGTCCTCTTAATTACTCCATGACCTCTACCCCTACTTACAGCTCGAAAGCGTTTATAACGAGACCCCTCAGTTACAAGTATGTTCTTGAGCCGAAGATCCTCGAACTTGTACCCATGGTTATTGACACCATTGGCTATAGCTTGCCGAACAACCTTAAGTATGCCGACCGTTGCTTTTCGCTCGATTACTGCCAACTGCTCTAAAGCCTGAACTAAAGGGAGCTTTCGCACAGAATTAGCTACAAGCTGAAGCTTGCGAGGGGTTTGGCGAGTAAATTTTTGTGTTGCTACTATTAACATGATAATCTTTTCTTTATGTCTTGGTGAGAACACGTTTGACCACTTTACCGTGCCCACGGAATGTTCGAGTTGGTGCAAACTCACCAAGTTTGTGACCAACCATTGCCTCGGTTACAAAAACCTCAATGAACTGCTTTCCCTGATGAACGAGGAAAGTGTGTCCAACAAAGTCAGGTGAAATAGTACAGGCTCTACTCCAGGTTTTAATTGGAGTTTTTGAACCGGTATCTTTCTGTGCCAGAACCTTCTTGAGAAGTTTCGGGTCAACGTATGGTCCTTTTTTGCTTGATCGTGACATATTACTTTACTCTCCTGTCGCGGACTATCCACTTGTCGCTACGGTGATGCTTTTTACGAGTCTTCTTACCAAGAGCATGCTTGCCCCATGGGGTCTTAGGATACTTCATACCTACGCCTGACCTACCTTCACCACCACCATGTGGATGACTCTCAGGGTTCTTGGCTGTGCCACGAACTGTTGGTCGAATACCCATTAGTCGTTTACGCCCCGCTTTTCCAATTTTTCGATTCTTCCAATCTTGATTTCCAACCTGGCCGATTGTAGCGAAACACTCGGCGTTTATCAAGCGAAGCTCTTTAGAAGGAAGCTGAACGGTAACGTATGCCCCCTCTTTGGCTTGGATAATAGCTCCGACACCTGCTCCTCTGACCAGTTGAGCACCTTTACCCACTCTCATTTCGACATTATGGATAAACATACCAATAGGAATATTCTTGAGTGGCAGAGCATTTCCGACCTTGGCTTCAACCTCTGGTCCCGAGACCACTGTGTCTCCTGGGACAAGTCCTTGTGGCGCTACCATGTATGCTTTTTGTCCATCTACATAAATGAGTAATGCCAAGTTAGCGGATCTCATTGGATCGTACTCAATTCGTTCTACTCGAGCTAAAATACCGTGCTTAGTTCTCTTCCAATCAATGATTCTAACTCTCTTCTTCACTCCACCACCACGATGACGAACGGTGATGTGTCCCTTAAAACCGCGTCCCTGTCGCTTGACATGACCGGAAAGGAGCAATGTTTTTTCTGGTGCGCCCTTGTACAACTCAGAGCGGTCAACGTCTAGTTGATGTCTTCGTCCATGGCTGGTAGGTTTTTTTGCAACTAACATAAGTTTGTTAGACAGCTGGTGCTGTCTCAAATAAATCAATAGTATTACCTTGTTTGAGCGTGACTAAAGCTTTCTTTACTTTGGCTCCAACTCTCTTCATGCGTCTTCGGCCTGTTCGTTGAATTCGTGCCTGGTTAACAATCGTCCTGACACTCAAGACTTCAACACCATAAAGCTGTTCAACTGCATCTCGCACTTGATTTTTAGTTGCAGTGCGTTGTACTTCAAAGGTGTACATGTTGGACTTTTGCACAAGCTGCAAAGCTTTTTCCGTGATGACTGGTTGGGTGATAATATACGGATTCATATTCAACTACTCGAGAGCTTTCTTTGTAACAGTGCGACTTTTCACTTTTTTTACGGGTTCTTTTGAATCAGCTACAACTTCCTGCTTTCCGAGCAAGCGCATCTCAAGTCGTTTAACGGTCTCAGCTGGAAAAATTATCTGCTGTACGCTACTAACCTGTAATGCTGTCACTTGACTAGCTGTTGTAACTTCTACATTTGAAAGGTTACTAAAAGCTTTTAAAACCTGTTCATTGAACTCAGGCAAAATCACCAAGATTCTTGTAGATGAAGGTGCAATTGGACTCAGCAACTGAGCCGCTTCTTTGGTTTTGCCCGTGAGTTCAAGGATTGTGTCTGCCACAACCACGTTTTCTGCCTGAGCAGATAGTGCCACAATCAATGCTTGTCGCTTCATTCTAGCAGGCAAAGAGAGTGACCAGTTCTGGAAGCCACTCGGTCCATGTGCAACGCCACCTCCGACAAAAATAGGGGCACTGCGAGCACCATGACGAGCATTACCAGTACCTTTTTGCTTAAACCACTTTTTCTTGGTTCGAGCAACCTCAGATCTGGTCTTGACCCTACTGGTACCCTGTCTGTTATTAGCTTGGTATACTCTGATTGCTTGACTCAAAAGTTGCCAGTTGAGCGGTGCCGCAAAAAGTGCATCATTGACTGTCATTGTGCTTGTGCCGGTAGTGGTGAGACGTTGGATTTTCATAGGTACTAAGCAACCTGCGCTTCCTCAGTCGTAGTTGGAACGGACTCTTCGGTCATAACAACTTGTGACGCGGCAGTGTCGAGCTCAATTGGTTTGTTAACACCAACTTTAGTGATCTTTAGTTCCGAGAAAATTGCTCCAGGCACTGGGCCACTCAGCCAAATCTCAGATGTAGTAGTATCGATGTACACAACAGTCAATCCTGTTACTGTGACTGTTTCAGATCCCATATGCCCTGGCATACGCTTGCCGAGCCAGACTCTACCAGGTGTAGTACGGTTGCCAATGGCACCGACTGCACGATGTCTGTCTGATTGTCCGTGAGTTTTTGGTCCACCAGCAAAACCATATCGCTTGACAGCTCCAGCAAATCCCTTACCTTTACTTGTGCCCTGAACCTGTACCACATCACCGATAGTCAAAACTTCTGATACCGTTATCGTACTACCTACACTAGGAACAGATTCGCTATCATTTGCTACGCGTGTGCCAGAAACTTTTTTGACTCCAACTGAAAAACCACCCTGCTGAAGTCTGTTGCGGAGTGGTTTGTGTACGTTTGAGAGTTTTTTTGTACCATACCCGATTTCAAGGACGGTAAAGGGGAGTTCTTGATTCTGCTTACCAACAACCATGTTCGCAGGAGCACTACAACGAGTGACCGCCAGTCGCTTGCCCTCTTTGGTCCAAGCCTGAGTCATGCCTAATTTTGTCACAAAAAAATCGGTTATCATACTGTCTTTTTCGGTTCTGTTTTGTCGTGAACCACTGCTGTGCTTCACTCTCTGTATTGTTTTGCAACACACCTCCTAGTACTTACTCAGACACTCGGTGGGAGCGCACTGCCGTAATGCACATACTTGGCACTTGGTTCCTCACCACTTAACAGTGGCGTGCTTACATCTTGATTTGAATCGAGACGCCTGCTGGTAACTCCAAATGCATCAGTGAGTCTATTGTTTTACTTGTCGGGTTCACTATGTCAATCAATCGCTTGTGCGTTCGAATGACGTAGTGTTCTTGAGCGTTCTTATCTGCGTGTGGTGAAACCAACACAGTGAACTCTTTTCTATGGGTAGGCAAAGGCACCGGACCCACAACTTTGGCACCTGTTGAAAGCGCTGTCTCCAAAATCTTACGACTTGCATCGTCTATAACCCTGTGGTCATATGACTTGAGTCGAACACGAATCTTATATGCAGCTTGTGTTGCTTTCGGTGTTGCCATAGTTGCTTTGTTATCGAACTGATGTGTTTTGTATTGTTTTTATCTATTTTTTTCAATGACGTAGATTGTGATTATACAAGAGTTGTTATGGTGTGTAAACAGTGAGAATAGAAAAGCTTATCTATCTGGTGCAAGACCAAAAACTAAGGCAATGCCACATTGAGTGTACGCTACAGTATATCTGAAAAAACCCAACTCTAGAATACACATATACACTTGCCATAAGCCCACCTCTAAACCTCAAGCATTGCATCCGACATTCGCAATATGTTAGAGTATACTACGACGAATCGCTGAATCACTGTTACCACTCATCCACTTGTCAAAGTCCACTCCTTTAGACTCACCAAGTCTCCGTAAGAGATGTAACTCATCTCCAGCAGGGAGATTAACTAGTTGAGGAAAAAGTTGGTGCCTATTACCCACTTCGTCCAGAAACTCAAGCAACCTGCGGGCTGGCTTAGAATAGAAATGATCTACAGGAAATGCTGAACGGCTAAACTGATTCGATTCGTTCGTCATCTCCCTCAGCCAAAACTCGTATGCATACGCTAGAGCTTCTTCATAACGATTAGCACGCAGCATAGTTTCTGAGGTGACTTTCATCTTTTGAACGTGAAGCTGTTCATGTGCAATGGTAGTATCAGCGAAACCTGGGCCCCTATCAAGTGAGACGCTTATCGCGATTTTACCTGAGTCGAGAGCTTGTGCTGAGCTCATGGGATTGAGTTCGGATGGAAAGGGTATGTAAGCCTGCAATGCTTCAGGAGGTATAAAATCAACTAGACCCATCCCAGACACGGCCGCAGCACGACTTACTAATAACCTTGCACGAGAGATACTATTGTGAATCCTATCTTGTAACCGCCCATCATCTGAATTTTCTACTGCATTTCTAAATAAAAGGTCAGTTGCAAAGGTCGCATACAGGTACTGCTTCTCCGCAAGGGTAAATCCGTTTAGATGGAAATACACTGTAAGTAAGTCTGCATTCTCTCCTCCTTCATGGAACAGATCCTCAGTAACGAATTTCGTTGAAGGCTCACTTTTGGGCTGTTCTGCACTAGTCGAGTATTGCTGAATAAATTCGTGCTCAACTGCTGCTATTCGAAAGTAGGCAGAGGCTACCTTTCGTTCAATCACTTGCCTGTCCGCCAAGTTAAATCCCTCCAAAATTGTAGAAATTATCACCTCAACCTCTTGAGAAGAGGTGGCGGCCTCCCACAGAAGTGTGGCTCTTTTATAAAACTCAGCCCCCTCCAAATGTTTTTTATTTGCTAATTCCTTCAATCGCATCGAAAAATATTGGGCTTTTTCCGCCCATTTTTGACTAAAGCGATTCTCGACATTGCTTGCAACTATGTCCATCAACTCATCAGGTAAGTACTTCGCCAAATCTGAGTTTTCACTCTGATCGGTGGTAACCTCTTGATCCTCACGAACTCCTGACGAGGTATCAACTGTATCTGTCGACCCGATCTGGTCCGAAAAATGTCCACTTGTTTCTAGATTACCAGGATCTGATACGTCTTGCGTCATTGTCGGAACAGATTCAGGCTCCCGAACCCGACTTTCAAGACGTTGTTCATAGTCAGATAACTGTAACGAAAGTTGACGAAATTCATCAGAGTAATCTAGCGAAGTGCCAACACCTTCCCAGAGATTGTCCTGCAACTGCTGTATTCTGTTCTTTTGGGCAGCAACATCTCGGTAGGTTAGGGGGGAGTCATCAGCAACAACCTCTGCGACTAGCTTCTTCCAGTTCTCAAGCTTCTCTTTGTGCCAAGCTTCACTCTCAAGTTTGGACTTTATGCGATTGTAGTCATCGGTTATTTTATCGAACATGACCTTATATACAGCGTTATACTCTGAGACAGAGGCGGTTCTTTGAATTAGCTCATTAAATTTGAGCGCATTCAATTCCTCAATTGTATTGATGCCACTTAGTGCAGCGCTGAGTGAGAACCATTCATTAGCAATTGCCATCAAAGACTCTGTTCTCTCTTCATCTCTTTTTAGGTTAGCTTCAGAGACAATAGTAGCCCTTTTCTCATCAATACCTGCCTTCAACTCAAGTATTTTTTCTAGTACTTCCGGTTCAGTAGTACTTGCTGTTAACTCATCCAACTGCTTACCAATATCGACGACCTGAGCCTCATCAACGGCTTCCCTTACATCTTTTTCAAGTCCTTTGATCTTAGCTATGAGTTGAGCGTGTGCTTCTGCTTGTTCATTCTGGAGTTGAATCTTCTTATCAACCCTTGCTGCCAGCTGTTTAATCTTATCTTCCTGCTTTTCCCACCAATTTTCGAAATGATCTGGATCGAAATCGCCGTACTTTGCAATCGCATGAGGCTCCACCAGGTGAGCTAGTTGCGATGCGTACATTACTTTATTGTGTTGGGTGTCAAGAAACTGCCTTGTCAAACTTGCTGCGTGACTCAGGTCGTTTACATTCTCTGAGTCATCCACCTGTCTAAGTGCTTCATCTATCTTCTCGCCCAAATTTTGGAAAAGAGCGTCTTGCATGTTCAAAAAGGTAATGAATCGTTCATACGCTCTCTCCAGAGCTAGATCCACTTGCTGTTTTACTTGCTCATGGTCTGTCGCGTGTCTGATAGGTAAAAGCCGAGAAACAGTGTTAGCAATGGCATTGATGTTGTGCTCTGTTAGAGGCTGATGCGAGAGGAAATCGATTGTTTTAGCATAATCATTAACAATCTTCAATTGTAGTCTCAAACGAATCTCCGATCGATCATCGACGGTATCAGGATTAATCACTGAGATATCAGTATCGTATCCATGCATAAAATGCTTCTTACCCTCTCATCCTGAGTGCATACCATTGAGCACTAACTTCAGGTAGAATTTCTCCCTCAGCCTGTGCCCTAAGCTCAGTAAGCAACTGTTTTTTTTGAACCCATGGCATATCATCATCATCAAGCTGTTGTCGAAACTGTTCCACCAAAAGTTCTCTTTGTCGCCTGTATTCGTTTTTCTCTTCATTGTTCATTCTCGCATATGCAAGCTTTGCATTGAATTTTTCCAGTTGCTGCTTCGCTGCTAGAAAGCTTTCACGAAAATCCAATTCAAACGGTATAAACTCATCGGGATCTATCGCCTCAAGCAGTTGGTACATTTCCAATCCTTCTTCGACAAGCTGCAGTTTTGATCTTACTTCACCACCTACAAATTCTTCTAGCTCCGCCGATTGTGCATCTGTCAGGCTCTCAAAGCCTTTCAAATTTGCTTCGGACAATCGGCTCAAGATTCCCACAACTAGCTCATCAAAACTCGATTTTTTTCTTTTAATCCAACGATCGAGCAAGGGTTTCGCTGCAGCAAGAGCTTGATTAACCTCACTCATAGCAGTCCTACTGCCAGAATTGCCATTCCTCAAATCAAGCAAAACTGTAACCAAACGTTTAAAATGTGCCGTCTCAGTGTCAGCGAGTTCACTTCCGAATTGCTCAAACATACCTGAGATCGATTCACCAGTAGTGCGGATGTTGTTTATCTCCATAGATCTCTCACGTTATTGTTACTTACTATCAAACTGTCAGACTCACTAATTGTACTCTAGTTGAAACACTGTATGGTTTAGATATCGCTCACAGAGTAGTTTTCAAAAAAAACCTGCAATTTTTTCCTTAATTCGTGAAGAATGGCAACTCTATCTAAATCCTTTTTGTTCTTATTTTTTTTCCTGTGAGTGATTTCAGAATCAATGGTGTCATACAATGCCTTGATAACCTGCTCGCTCACTGCCTTTTTATTTCTATAGCAAAAGAGCTCTAGGGCACGAAACGCCTCGTCGACGCTCAAATCTTCTCTCTTCAGAAGGGTGCTCATTTGTGCAATTGTGGAACTGAGTTCTCGTTCCTCAAGAGTGAGTAGGTGTGCGGCTGCTCGTGCCTCGTCGACATCAGGAGAATTCAGGACAGCCCTCAAGTAATCGAGAGCTAGATTACCATAATTGGTTGCCACTAGTATTCGAGCTATCTCATATGCCGTGTGGAAAAGTTTTTGATCAAGTTCACGATTGCTTAGCCTCCTCAGACTTTCTATGTTGACCCAATTAAACCGTATCCTCATCCATTCATTTTTTAATACATGTACTGCTGCACGGAGTTGTTCGTTATCTCTGAGGAATTCCAGCCATAACGCTTCCTCTGAAGCTTTGTACTGCGATACTTCGTCGTGCAGCCTCAATGGGTCGCTTGCTGTGTTAATCGCAGCAACTGCATCCAGCAATAACTCTTTAAATCGCTCCCTACGGTAGACATGTACAACATCCGCTAAGGTCTTCAAATCCCTATCCTTTGCTTCTACCATTTGCAAATCACTGACACTATGCCAGTTTGTTGTAGAAATCTGTGATCGAATGACAGCTTGTAACCGAGCAAACAAATCGTCCTCGCTAGAAAATTGGACTCTTGTGCTTAATGCTCGAACATGAAGCCACTTCACATACCAGTCAAAGGTGTTCTGTTCTTCACTATGATCATCGAGCCAAAGGAGTAGCGTACAAAGCAGCTTAACCCGATCTTGGCCAGTGTATTTCTGCATTTCTGCGACTATTTCTCTTGCAGAAACTGACTCCTGTTCCGTTTTTCTTGTATCTTCAATGTTTTCAAATGAGTTGACTGCTTCAGGCCAAACCTGATTCGCAGGTAAGCCATCTACAGTGGGTGCCAAGTTTGCCTCACCAACTTTTTTTAAGTGTCCCAACTCAGTTTGAGCATCCTGTAAACGCGCAATTTCCTCTTTCAAGCCATTATTTTCCGTTTGCATGATTGCAATGGTGTCAAGTGCGCTTCGTTGTTGCTGTTCACTCTCAGCCTTTTGCTCCTCTAAGTGTTGCAAGATTTTTGCTTGGACTTCTAGCTGATCATATAGAGCATTAGCACGCTTCTGCAATGCATCTAGATTTTGAGCTTGCTCCTCTACTTCCGCTCGCTTTTCATATACAGCAGACGTATTTCGGCGTAGATTTCCCTCGTAGAGCTCAATATCAGTCTTGGCAGCTTCTACGAGATTACGTAGGGCTCTTTCTTCTGATTGTAGTGTGGTTCTATTACTTTCCAACGTATGCAGCTCCGCTTTCAGCTTTTCTATTTCACGGGTATATCTGTTCACCTCATTCAGAACTGCATTTTTTTCAGTCTCTAGCGCATGATTTCTTGTCTTTAGCACATCAATTTCTCTGATCTGATCAGCTGAATCCTCACGGACTTGAGTAAGTTGTCTTTTTGAGACCTCAGCATTTTTTTGAATTCCATGCAACTCATTCTGAATTTGTATTTGCTCTCGCTCTACCTCCGCCAGCTCTGACTTCAGTGCATCAATCGCCTGAGCAGATTGAGCTTTTTGCTCAATAAGTGCTTCGAGTTGAGCCTGCTGTCGTGTAATTTCTAGCTGTAACGTTCTTAACTCGGTGGGCAATTCAACAAGCCTTTTTTCTAGAATATCTCGTTCAGTAGCAAGCAGTGCTGCACTAGATCGTGCTCCTTCAACCTGTCTACCCAGTTCTGAAACCATAACTTCAGTTGCAGAAACTAACCGAAGCCCGTTGCCATCAACCTTAACAAATGGATGCTGATTAATGAGCTTTGCCAAAAATTGTCTTAGCTTGATATCTACACCAATTGTGCGAAATGATTTTTCAGTTTGCTGATGGCTCATCCATAAAATGACAAAATCCTGTAAACCTGCATTAACCGCGTCAAGTGATGCCGTTGCTTTGTACACATCGATGACAGATTGCAGCTCTAGTGGTAACCTCTGCAGCAAATCAAATGATTGCCGCGCTGCAACAACCGAATCTAATGGGGGTAATTTGGAAAGCGGGACTTCCGAGATTGTATTGTCCATAAGTTGTTCGAGCGTTTGTAAACGATTGTGCAACATTTGCATTGATTCACCAGACAGTTCCACAATGGAAAACACCTGTGCAACCAACCTATCAAATTCATCGACTTTGTTCAGGTACTTTTGCATCTCCGTCATAAACTTCGGATTGCATTCTTCAATTTCTTCAGAAAACGACCTCAATTGCTGCAATTGAATAGCAACGGTTGCATACTCTCCAGCACCCATGTGTACATTCCAAATCTGTTCCAATTTTTGCTGCACAATTTGACGAGCAACAAGTATCGCCTGGGACGAAGCATCATAACCTGCTGAATTTAAACGATTGAAGAGCCGAATAGACTGCAAGCAACTGGGTAAACTCTCAGAGCGAAAATAACCAGAAAGTTGCTGATGATGACCGTCTAGAATTCGAAGTAGGTTCTGCTGACCTACTCCATTGAGCATATCTAACTCAATTGCGCCACCTTGAGCAAACCAAGCGGTAATTATTTCGGAAATCCTTGGGTGCTGGTTCTTAACCAGAATCTTAAAATAAATTTCACGAATCTTAATTGATCGCTCAATGTTAAACGGTAACCCCTCGAACTTAACCTCCAGAACGTCGGCAATCACATCATAGGTATTGATACCTCTGTGTAGATAGTCAGCTGCTTGTGCCAGTTGTGTATCCAAAACATTGGTGAATTCCTCAAAGTCTTGCTTTTGCTCTAAGTTTCGTTTAACCTCAGCTTGAATAGTGCTCGCATTATATGCGTATTCCTCACTTCCGATCACCCTCCTGATTTCATTTCGAATATCAAATTCTCGCAAACTCACCTCTTGACCGTTGGCTTTTGCAGCAAGATCCTCAAGAAACGACTGATAGCGTCTGATAAAGTACGGATCGTTTGCGTACAGAGCCTTATATTTTTCCCGCTGCATCCAAAGCTCAATCAGCGATTCATGAGTGCTGACTGAATCAAATAATGTGTCGACATTTGCTCTAACTTGCCCTACACGCAGTAACTCAGCCTCAAATGGAAAGTCTACATTTCTGCCAAGCATCTGTCGAATCGATGAAATCTCCACCTGCAACTCACTTTTCGATCCCACAGCTTCCAAAATATAGCCTTGAGATCTTTGCTTCACAGCATAATAATGTTTGAGCCATTCCTGCAACGGAATCAGCATTGGCTGAATGGCACTTAACATAACCTGTGGCAACTCCCTTGTCGAAGAGATTCTACTCAAAAGTTCCGGATCACCGATTTGAAGTGATTGATTTAGTTCACTCAAAAATGAAGCCATTTTCTTAATCAAACGGAATCGTGATAACCTCTCAGACACTATTCGTGATCCACCGGCAAATCGCTCCAACAAGTGCGACTCTGACTCTGAAAAAACTAATGCCCTCTGATTAAACACCACAGATAACTGCTCCACCAACAGTTTTAACTCTGAGACAGTGCTTGCCACACTGGTGGGAACTACAATGTCGACCGTTGCAAGGCAAGCTTTCTTGATCAAATCAAAACGATTTTTATCTTGACTAAGCGTAAATAGTGAAGGGCTATTTACCTGGCTTTTAACTGATGGGATTGCTAAAAAATTTTCTATGTTGACTGCAAATCCGAGAAACGCATCCGCAACCTCTACTGAGAGTTGTGTATCAGCATTCAATAGCGATTGTTTGCTCGAGTTCACATGTGCTTCATAAGCCTTCTTAAACAAGTTGGGTACAAAAGCTCTAGACTCTTCAATGCTCAATAATTCCAGCAAGGTGCTTTCATTCTCTGGGGCTAATAACTCAGCATACTCTTTAGTGGAAAGCTCACTGAGTGCAAGCTTCTCGTCCTCACCCATGTATGGCGCAATCATCTGTAGCCGTACATATGCCTCAAGTTTTGCTTTTTTTTGCTGACTGTTCTTTAAGTTATTTAATAAAAGATTGAATAGATGAGCTAGGACTCGCGTATCTTCAAGTCCCACCTGCCTCTTAAAATCAGCTATTGAGAATCCCAACAGTTCGGTTGTCCTATTTTGAATTTCATTTTGCGATAAGCCAGAAGGTTTGTCATCAAATGATTTACCCC
Organism: uncultured Pseudomonadales bacterium; assembly: GCA_964494905.1. Lineage (GTDB taxonomy): Bacteria > Patescibacteriota > Microgenomatia > UBA1400 > PJMF01 > CAZBMX01. Next base: position 71,893 of record CAZBTU010000001.1, read on the forward strand.
GTTTTTCTGGATATTTCAAAACAAAATCCTCTGTCTCAGCATGTGCATCTAGTTCACCATTCATACACAACCAGTATGAATGGTGCCATACGTTTTATCAATCTTACTTTAATCTGAAAAGCCTCTCTATTACATCTGTAATGAGAGTTGCACCAATTATCAATAGTCTACCCAAAAACCCCCACCTTGCGGCGGGGGTTTTCGTTACAATTTGCTCTGTAATGCAAACCAAGCTTACTTAACAATCTTGGTGATTGCACCGGCACCGATGGTGTGTCCACCCTCGCGAATAGCGAAGCGTAAACCTTCGTGCAAGGCAACTGGTACGATGAGTTTGACACTCATCTTAGCATTGTCACCAGGCATGACCATCTCAACACCCTCAGGGAGTGCGATCTCACCAGTCACATCAGTGGTTCTGATGTAGAACTGTGGGCGGTATCCAGTGAAGAATGGCTTATGACGACCACCTTCTTCTTTGGTCAAGATATAAACCTCGGCCTCAAACTCGGTGTGTGGTTTGGCAGTGCCTGACTTGGCCAAAACTTGACCTCGCTCCACACCATCTTTTTCGATACCGCGGAGGAGAATTCCAACGTTGTCACCAGCTTCACCTTGATCGAGCATTTTGCGGAACATTTCCACACCAGTAACTGTGGACTTTGTCGCATCGCGCATACCGACGATCTCGATTTCCTCACCAACTTTGATGACACCAGTCTCGATACGACCAGTCACGACAGTGCCGCGACCTTTGATTGAGAAGACGTCCTCAACAGGCATCAAGAATGGCTTGTCGAGCTCACGAACTGGGTCAGGAATGTACTCGTCAACAGAAGCCATGAGTTCCATGATCTTGTCTTGAGCATCTTTGTCGCCTTCAAGTGCTTTGAGTGCACTGACGCGATGAACAGGTGTGTTGTCGCCATCAAAACCATACTTGGTCAAGAGTTCACGAACTTCCATCTCAACGAGATCGAGAAGCTCGGCGTCATCAACCATGTCTGACTTGTTAAGTGCAACAACGATGCGTGGTACGTTGACCTGTTTGGCTAAAAGAATATGTTCACGTGTCTGAGGCATCGGACCATCAGTGGCAGCTACGACCAAAATCGCACCGTCCATCTGAGCAGCACCTGTGATCATGTTCTTGATGTAGTCAGCGTGACCTGGAGCATCAATATGTGCATAGTGGCGTTTGTCTGTCTCATATTCAATGTGTGAGATGTTGATGGTAACACCACGTGCTGCCTCTTCTGGAGCATTGTCGATGTCGCCATAGCCCATGGCTTTATTAATATCAGACTTCACTCGAGCGGCCAACGTTGTTGTGATGGCTGCTGAAAGAGTGGTCTTACCATGGTCAACGTGACCAATGGTACCGATGTTTACGTGCTTCTTATTGCGCACGAATTTTGCTGCGTCGGCCATATTTCCTCCTTATTTTTGTACAGTTATGATTTCTGACGATATACTTATTACTAGATTCGATAGTTAGTATCTGGCTTTCTAGGCTGTTGCACCTTTGCGCTCTGATATTAACTTATCTGCAATGTTTTGTGGAACAATGTCGTAATGGCTCGGAAGCATCACAGAGGATGCCCTACCTTTGGACATGCTCCGTAAAATTGTAACATAGCCCTGCATCTCCGCCAAGGGCGCAAGTGCGGTAATAATTACTACATTACCTCTCTGATTCGTTCCTTGAATTTGAGCACGCCTGGAACCAAGGTCACCAATTACATCACCCATGAATTCTTCTGGTGTGGAAACTTCAACCTTCATTATTGGCTCAAGCAACACCATTCCTGCTCTCGACACTGCATCGCGCATACCGAGTGAACCTGCCATCTTAAACGCAATCTCTGATGAGTCAACTTCATGGTAAGAACCATCGTACAGTGCGACTCTGATGTCACTCATAGGATAACCGGCCATAAAACCACGATCAAGCGACTCTTTTATACCCTTGTCTGTTGGAGTGATGTACTCTTTGGGCACCACACCACCGGTAATCTCGTTGACAAACTCATAACCAGTACCGCGCTCCTTTGGCTCAATCCGTAAGAGTACATGTCCATATTGACCACGGCCACCTGACTGCTTGATGTATTTGCCTTCACCCTCAGCTGCCTTTGTGATTGTCTCTCGATATGCAACCTGTGGGGCACCAACATTGGCGTCAACCTTAAACTCTCGCTTCATACGGTCAACCAATATTTCCAGATGCAACTCACCCATACCACCAATGATAGTTTGGCCAGTATCAGGGTTAGACTTAATTTCAAAAGTTGGATCCTCTTCACTTAACTTGGCCAAAGCCAAGCCCATCTTTTCTTGGTCTGACTTAGTTTTTGGTTCAATGGCTAAGTAAATCACTGGCTCAGCAAAGTTGATTCCTTCCAACACGATTTGTGCTGCCTCGTCACACAAGGTGTGACCAGTTTTGGTATCTTTGAGCCCAACAATAGCCACAATCTCACCAGCACGTGCCTCAGGAATTTCTTCACGCTGATTAGCATGCATGAGGAGCAATCGCCCCACCCGTTCTTTGGTGCGACTGTTTGAGTTGTATACATACGAACCGGCTTTGAGAGTACCCGAATAGATACGGGTGTACGTTAACTTACCCACGTGTGGGTCAGTTTGTATTTTGAAAGAAAGTGCTGAAAATTTCTCCTCAGGCACCAATTTGCGCTCAACTTCTTCACCAGTCTTTGGGTGCACACCCTTGATGTGATCAATGTCAACCGGAGAGGGCAGATAGTCAACCACAGCATCAAGGAGCGGCTGAACACCTGTATTTTTGAGGGACGAGCCGGCATACACGGGCACCAACTTATAGCCAATCACAGCTTTTCGCAATGCCACTTTGAGTTCTAGCTCAGAAATCTCTTCTTCTGCAAAGAATTTTTCAAGCAACGCATCGTCGGTCTCAGCAATGCCTTCAACCAGCTCAGCACGCAGTTCTTCAACTCGATCTTTATACTCTGCTGGAATATCCATAACTTCGGGATCCGTGTCTGCTTCATTGTCTTTCCAGAACAATGCCTTGCGTTCAATCAGCTGGATGACACCACGGAAGCTGTTCTCAGAGCCCATGGGCAAAACCATTACTGCTGGCTTGACACCAAACTTATCGCGAATATCTTGAATAGTCGCAAAAAAATCTGCACCCAGCTTGTCCATTTTGTTCACAAAACAAATGCGAGGCACATTGTACTTGTCAGCTTGACGCCATACAGTTTCTGATTGAGACTGAACGCCTTCACTCGCATCAAGCACAGTCACACCTCCATCAAGCACGCGCAAAGAGCGCTCGACTTCTGCAGTGAAGTCTACGTGTCCCGGAGTATCGATGATATTAAACCGATACGCAGCTTTCTCAAGATGCGTGTCAAAGTATGGTGTCCAAAAAGTAGTTGTAGCAGCAGATACAATAGTGATACCTCGTTCTTTTTCTTGCTCCATCCAGTCCATGGTAGCCGCACCCTCGTGCACTTCACCGATTTTGTAAGTGCGACCAGTGAAAAATAAAATGCGCTCGGTCGTAGTGGTTTTACCAGCATCGATATGCGCAATAATACCAATATTGCGGATACGGCCAAGTGGGGTGTTACTACGATCAGTTGATTTAATTGTTTGCTGCGCCATAGACAGGACTTTCGTTTTCTACTGAAAAAATATTACCATCTAAAGTGGGCAAATGCCTTGTTAGCCTCTGCCATACGGTGAGATGTAAGTTTGCGGTTGATAGCACCCCCAGTATTCTGTAGTGCATCAAGCATCTCAGCTGAAAGCTTCTCAGCAAAAGTATGATATTGTTTGCTTGAGCGTTTGCGTGCCTCTTGGATCAACCAGCGGAGCGCCAAAGCGTAACCTCGACGAGGACGAACTGGCATAGGTACCTGATAAGCAGCTCCACCTACTCTGCGAGAACGAACTTCCATCTGTGGGGTAACAATCCTAATGACATCTTCAAATGACTCTAAAGCATCTTTTTTTGTCTGCTGTGCCAATACATTGAGCGCTTCATACACTTGTTTTTGCGCCACAGACTTTCGGCCGTCTTTCATCACTGCATTGATCAGCTTTGCAACACGTACCGAACTATATCGGACATCAGGCTGAGTGGCGCGAGTTGGCGCACGTTTTGTTCTCATATTACTCCTTCATCCCGGCTTGCCGGGATTACTCAACTAAATCTTTTCTGCTATACGCAGAAGTATAGGATTAGCTGGGGCGTTTAACGCCGTATTTACTTCTACTTGTCTTTCTGCCTTCAACACCAGATGCGTCATATTTTCCGCGGACGATGTGATACTTTACACCTGGTAAATCTTTCACACGACCACCGCGAACCAACACAATACTGTGTTCTGCAAGTGAGTGACCTTCACCCATGATGTATGCTGTAACTTCCATTTTATTGGAAAGTCGAACACGAGCAACTTTACGCAAGGCAGAGTTTGGCTTTTTCGGAGTCATGGTTTTAACCACTGTACACACACCACGCTTCTGCGGATTTGTTGTTTTCACAAAAGCAGTAGTATTCGTATTGTAACTCCGACGCAGTGCAGTAGCTTTAATCTTTGCTGGCTTGCTCTTGCGTCCACCCTTGCGGATTAATTGATTGATTGTCGGCATACATTTACCATTCCTTTATTTTGCCTTGCAGCAGAGCGAGTATTGTATCGTACTCTCCCATCACACGCAAATCCATTTACTGTACCAGTTCTGCTCTTTCTCTAGTGGTAGGAATCAAGCGACCAATGATT
>CAZBTU010000001.1:76770-82070 GCA_964494905.1 uncultured Pseudomonadales bacterium
TTACTGTACCAGTTCTGCTCTTTCTCTAGTGGTAGGAATCAAGCGACCAATGATTACATTTTCCTTGAGTCCTTCCAAATAATCAACTGCTCCAACTGCTGACGCGTCTGTTAGCACGTTCTTAGTATGCTGGAACGAAGCAGCTGATAGCCAAGAACTAGTAAAGAGTGAGGAGCGAGTAATACCTAAGAACAGAATCTTAGCTGTAGCTGGTTCTCCACCTGCAACCATGGTCTCATCATTGGCTTCGATGAACTTGGAGCGTTCGATTACCTCGCCAGTCAAAAAGTCAGTGTCCCCTGGTGTTTCAATCTGCACCTTATCACTCATCTTTCTCACAATGACCTCAAAATGCTTGTCGTGAATTGGTACACCTTGCGACTCGTAAACGTTCTGGACTTGGTCAACCACATATTGTTGCGTAAAGAGCAAACCTCTAATTTGCAAGAGTTCTTTAAGGTTAACAGAACCAGTAGTTAGCTGTTGTCCCATTCCCACTAGGTCTCCATCTTCAACCAAAAGCTGTGTTGCTACGGGAAGAGCGTAGGAAGCTTCTTCTGCCGGCACGCCAGACGTTTTTATTACGATTTGCACCTGATCTTCGACCTTTTCAATGCTTACCTTGCCTGCAAAATCAGCAAGCAGTGCCTGATTTTTAGGCGTTCGAGCCTCTAAGAGCTCTTCAACTCTAGGTAAACCTTGAGTCACGTCCAAACCGACAATACCACCTGAGTGCTTGACACGCATAGTGAGCTGAGTACCTGGCTCACCGATAGATTGAGCGGCCAAAATACCGACCGGTACACCAATCTCAATCATGTGACGAGTTGAGAAATCCCAGCCATAACATTGTGCACACAAGCCCTTTGGAGCAGCACAGGTCAGAGGTGACCGAACATTCACTGTTGTTACTCCAGCCTTATCAAGCTCTATAGCCGACTCTGGTGTAACTATTTCTCCGGCTTTACCAATAATCTTGTTGCCTGCCTTCGCATCCTTTGCCAAAACTCTGCCTGTAATTCGAGTTACGAATACATCAGGGCGGACAGTCTTGTCGATCTCAATTGACTCGGTAGTTTTACAATCTTCCATTCTGATAATCGCATCATGAGCTACGTCACAGAGGCGCCGAGTCAAATACCCTGCGTCGGCTGTCTTGATAGCAGAGTCAGTTAAGCCTTTTCGAGAACCGCGGGCAGAAGTTACGTACTCGAAAATGGTCAAACCTTCGCGGAAGTTAGACTTGGTAGGCATTTCCACAATATTACCGAGTGGATCAACTACCAAACCTCTCATGGCAGCCAACTGTTTAACCTGATCCTTAGAAGCACGAGTACCACCTGAGTTGATAATGACTTTGACCGCGTTACTATCAGCATACGACTGCCAAGTTTTTTCAGCCACAGTCTCTGTAGTCTCGATCCAAACATCAAACACCAACCGCTTGCGCTCTTCGCCTGAGATCAGACCATTGAGATACTGTTCTTGAATCTCTTCAGCGTGCTTGTTAGCTTGCTCAACAATTTCGTTTTTCTCAGGAATCATGGCACAGTCACTGACTGAGACAGAAAGTCCTGACTCGGTTGCAGCCCTGAAACCTAAGTTTTTGATATTATCGATTAGCTCAGTGACTGATTCTCGTTCTTGACTGTGAATCGCTGACGTGACGATTTGCTTGATCATTTTGGCAGGAACAGCCTCGTTGATAAATCGCAATGCTTCCGGTAACAGATCGTTGAACTCAATGCGACCAATTGTTGTCTCAACAATTTGGGTACTACCAGCTATGTTTAAGCGAACCTTGATCGTTTGCCGCAACTTAATAACTTTACTCTGGAACGCGTGATATGCTTCGTCTCTATGAGCAAAGACAGAAGTAAACGGTTGCAGTGAAGTATCGATTGAGGTGTAGTAATAGACACCCATTGCCATTTCTTTGTTGGGTATCGTGATAGGTTCACCGTTAGCTGGTTTGAGCAGGTTGTGCGTAGCCATCATTAGTTCACGTGCCTCTTCCTGCGCTTCTGTTGTCAGCGGTACATGAACAGCCATTTGGTCACCATCAAAGTCAGCATTGTACCCAGCACATACACATGGATGCAAACGAATTGCGTTTCCTTCTATCAAAATAGGATAAAAGGATTGCATACCAAGTTTATGCAGTGTTGGTGCACGGTTGAGAATAACCGGATGGTTTTCAGTCACTTGTTCAAGAATGTCATAGACAGCGGGCTCGTGACGCTCAATGAGATGACGTGCACTCTTGACGTTAGGGGCAATTCCTTTGGTGATGAGCTCTCTGAGAACGTATGGCTTGAACATTTCTAGAGCCATATCTTTAGGGAGACCACATTCATTTAGTTTAAGTTCAGGTCCTACTACGATGACGGAACGACCTGAATAGTCGACACGTTTACCCAAAAGATTCTGCCTGAACCTACCTTGCTTACCTTTCAACATCTCTGAGAGTGACTTAAGCGGTCGGCGAGTTGCTCTCCTACGAGATTGTTTGGCTTGACTACCATCGATCAGAGAATCAACTGCTTCCTGCAACATCCGTTTTTCATTGCGTAAAATAATTTCAGGAGCTCCTAGTTCGATAAGATGCTTCAAGCGATTGTTTCTGTTGATCACTCGCCTATATAAATCGTTCAAGTCAGAAGTCGCGAATCGCCCACCTGAAAGCTGAACCATAGGTCGTAAATCAGGAGGGATAACTGGCAACACTTTTAGGAACATCCAGGCTGGGTTGATACCCGCTTTGCGCAGTCCTTCGGAGACACGGAGTCGCTTAACAGCTTTGACTCGTTTGGCACCCTTGCTTTCATCCATTTCCTCACGGAGACGATTGACCAACTCATCTAACTTGATGTTGTCGACCAACTCAAGGATACTTTCAGCGCCCATACCAACTCGCAAGTGACCAGCAGCGTTGTACTCATCAAGCTTCAAATACTCGTCTTCACTCAGGATTGTCCCTTTGTTGATTTTTTTGACCATGAGCTTGAGCTGTTTGTAAATCTCATCAGTTTGTTCGAGCTGGGTTTCTAGCTGTTTTTTAAGCGAAACAAGCTTATTCTTAGCTTTTAGCTCAAGTTCAGTGCGCTTAAGCTGTAAAGTTTCCTTGTTGGTAACTTTAGCTTCCAATTTCTGTTTCTCTTCTTCCAACTTATTCTTGGCTTCTTCCATTTGCTGCTTGATTGCTTCGCGAAGTTGGTCTTGAGCTGCCACAGTATCAATTTCAAGCTGTTCAACAATATTCTTGCGCTCGTCACTATCAATTTCTAAAACCAAGTACTTCGAGAAGTAAATGATAGCGTTCAAGTTTCGAGGTGAGATGTCGAGTAACAATGAAAGTTTAGAAGGTGCACCTTTGAAAAACCAGATGTGAGCTACAGGAGCGGCCAAACCAATATGTCCCATGCGTTCACGACGAACCTTAGCCTGAGTGACTTCAACTCCACACTTATCACAAATAATCCCTTTATAACGGATCCTTTTGTATTTACCACAGTAACATTCATAGTCTTTTATTGGCCCGAAGATCTTTTCGTCAAAGAGCCCGTCCTTTTCAGCTTTTAGAGACCGATAGTTGATTGTTTCAGGTTTGCGAACCTCTCCATGTGACCATGACTTAATCATGTCAGGTGAAGCAATTCTGATCTCAAGTGCTGTAAAGTCGACAATATTTTTCATTGGTGAGGTGGTTTGGGGGTTTGTCATAGTAATTTCCTATATCAGCTAGTACAGTGTTATGCAATTTCCTCTTCAATCTCGGAAACTACTTCAGTCTCAAAATCTTTTTCTGTCTCCTCCACATCTTCATCGATTTCAGCAGCAGCTATTTCTTCTTCAGTTATCTCTAACATCGAAGTGTCTGTTACTGCTTCATCCTCGTCGTCATCATTATCATCAGCATCTTCGCTTTGACTTAGGCCGTCTGTTTGTTCATCCGCTATGACTGTATCATCAACAATGTCATCACTTAACAGACCGGCAGGGACAGCCTCTTCCACCACGTCCTCGATTTTTGCCTCTCTTGGTATAACCGCAACACCCAGTGAGTTCAGTTCTCTCATTAAGACTTTAAACGACTCAGGAACGGTTGGTGCAGGAATGTCTTGGCCTTTGACAATCGCCTCAAATGCCTTAGCTCGACCCATGACATCATCTGATTTAATAGTAAGCATTTCTTGTAAGACGTGAGCTGCTCTGTGAGCTTCTAGTGCCCAAACTTCCATTTCTCCGAGACGCTGTCCACCCATTTGTGCTTTACCTCCAAGAGGTTGCTGCGTAACTAGGGAGTATGGACCGGTTGAGCGAGCATGCATTTTGTCTTCAACCATGTGAGAGAGCTTGAGAATGTATCCAACGCCAACTGTTGTTGGTTCGCTGAAAGCCTCTCCAGTTCTACCATCGTATAAAACGGCTTTACCACTAACCGGCAAACCAGCTCGTTCAAGTTCCTTCCAAATGATATCCTCATCAAAGGCTTCAAATGCGGGAACAGAAATCTTGTATCCAAGTTTTTGTGCAGCCCAGCCAGCATGAGCTTCCAATAGCTGACCTAAGTTCATGCGAGCTAACACAGAAAGTGGTGAAATGATAATATCAACAGCAGTGCCATCTTCCAGATGAGGCATGTCAGCGACTGGAACAATCTTGGAAATAACGCCTTTGTTTCCGTGTCGACCTGCCAATTTATCACCTACAGTGATTTTTCTTATCTGAGCTACCCTAACCGTAACCTCTTTCAAAGTTCCTGGATCGAGTTCATCTCCCAAATCGGTGTCCAAAACTTGAACATCAATTACGACACCCTGCTCACCGTGGGGTAAACGCAGTGACGTATCACGAACCTCTCTAGATTTCTCTCCAAAGATGGCTCTGAGTAGTCGCTCCTCTGGCGTTAACTCTGTTTCACCTTTAGGAGCAATTTTACCCACCAAGATATCACCAGCCGTAACAACACTTCCTACCCTGATGATGCCATCAGGCATAAGGTTGCTCAAATACACCTCAGATACATTGGGGATGTCGTTGGTCAATTCCTCAGCCCCAAGCTTGGTATCCATCACCTTAGCTCTGTGCTCATTAATCTGGATAGAAGTAAGCGTGTCATCTTTAACTAACCGGTCAGAGATAACAATGGCATCTTCATAACCTAGTCCATCAAAGGATGTGTAGGCAATGACTAAGTTGCTTCCTAGTGCTAACTCCCCACGATCTGCAGAAGGGCCATCAATAATCACATCACCTTGATTGATTTTTGCCCCAAGTGCTACGATTGGTCGCTGAGT
>CAZBTU010000002.1:0-13607 GCA_964494905.1 uncultured Pseudomonadales bacterium
CTGGCACGATCCATAGGGTTATCAAGGTAATTTGCCCCAAAAAAAATGACCCCGCAAAAAAAACGAATGATGTGTTGTATAATATTTACTCTAGGGTCTATTGCCCACCTCAAGTGCTCAGAACGACGGATTCCGTCGGATGACCTTTTTTGAAGGACTTGATGAGTTCACCGTGTTGGTGAAAGTCGGTCCCGCTGTCGTAAAAGAGGAAATTGAAGTTGAACTGAGTAATGGCCATAAGCACGTAATTGGCCGGTTTCTCAAGTTTGAGCCAATCGAGGAAAAAAACAACTAGTTCTCGCAAGCAATGTCCCAAAAATCCCGGCCAAAAACCGGGATTTTTACTACCTAAAAATCGAGTGATACCTAGACTTCGCCTTGCACAAACTCCTGTGACGGTACCGTTTCATCCAGAGGAGGAGCATTATCCATACCTTGTGTATCTACCGTCGGATCAATCAACCGAGCATACCGAAAATGTCGGACAGGAGACTTGAGAAATTTACAAGTGTACAGGATCATATCTGCCGAGTAATCGGTGATTTCATCACCTTCTTCACCGGCATAGATCTCATAAATCCACTTGCGCTGTCCCGAAACAACCTCGACTCTGTCCCCTGGTTCTGTCTCAGGCAACAAATAAAATGAGTGATACTTCCAGTAGTCCGTCTTCCACCACCACTGCCAACCATATCGGTGGGCAGCCGCAATCAGTGGAACCTCTCTATCTCCAGGCTGACCAAAGTCTGGCACCATCCAGACACCTGTTTGAAGCGCCTCTTCTGCCTCCGGCGTCGCCTGTAGCTGTGTTCGAACGCCAATACGAGGAATTATAATCCAGTCACCTTCTGGTAGGTTGGCGTCAAAAGGTGGCTCATACAGTACTTCTTCGACAATAGGGGCTGCACCTTGCTCAAACGAGCCACCAAAAGCCGTACCAGCCTCTTGTGGAACTACTTCCACCACATCAGCCGGAACAACTGCGTAGTACAAGGCTGGCAGTACTAGTGCCAAACCAACACTAAGACTCAAAACGAGCAGTCCGCTCAGTAAGAGCTTGATGAGTGAACGTACAAGCGTATTTGGTTTTGCAGCTGTCAGTTCAGCAAAAGCTGAATCCAATACTACTGCCTCATACTCAATACCGCCCAGTAACTGAGCTCTGACCCGAGGAAAGTGTAGGCGCAAAAACAGTGGAATTGTGGGGAGTACCAACATCATATCAATATGCAAAAAAACAAGTCAATATATGTAGTATTATATCACAATATCATGAAAAAATCAAAGTTATAGGATGTATCCCGTGAAAAAAAATAATGGCGAAACCAAAAGTTACGGACGTTAAATGGAAGCTCGGCTGCCTGCCCAACTGCCGAACTCCCATTAAACGGCCAAACTGATTCCATTTAATATGTTAAATACCAAAAAGATGTGATTTACAAAACCACTGTTCTTTTGATACTATTTGTGACAATGTCTTATATTCTTAATCGAGTGTAAGACCAATTCAAAAAAGGCATAGTTGCTCGTGGTAGTCTGTCCAGCGGCAATTATGCTTTTTTTATTTCCCAAAAATTTTCCCTTATTTTGTTAAAGTGAGCAGTACTCAAAAGTCCTGTTGAGGGCTAGTGATCTCTCTAACCTCTGCATTATAATTGTTTCGCCACCCACTGTCAACCTATAACTAAAATACTGTCGTTATTTTCAAGTCCCATATTCTTTATTTATGACAAAATATTGACTTAAATAAAAATTTTATCAACATCAATAAAATAATCTGCAATCAATGTGGAAAAAACCATTACTCGCAAGTGGCTTGAACTGATATACTATACAAATACTATGCTGCCTGCACACACTTTATTAGAGCTCAGAACTGGGAGAGACAGTACCCATACACCTGAAGCTGCCGCCCAACTCTTTGCGTCACTCCCCCAACTGAAAAATCAGTGGTGGCACAGGCTGATGGGTATTAACGAGTCGCTCAGCTTTGAACTCGTTGTTGAGAATCAAAGTATTTTTTTCCTCTGCCATGCTCCAACTCGATTAGTCGGATACCTGAGATCGTCCTTGTCAGCTAGCTATCCTGAAGTATTGATCTCAGAACTACCTTTAGATCCTATCGAAACCCTGATCAATGCACACGACAGTTATGTTGGTGAACGTAGCCAAGCTGTTGCTTTGGGAACACTCAAGCTTAAAAACCATGAATACTTGCCACTTAAAACCTATCACGATTTCAAGCAAGTTGACCCAATCGCTCCACTCCTTTCCTTATTGTCAAAACTCAGCGAGTACGAGCGAGTCATCATACAGTTTCTAGCAGATACTGATTCAGAAAACTGGAAGGCCAGGTCAACACCAAGCAGCACAGACACGCCCCACCCCCAACAAGCACTTATTGCCAAAAAAATGGCACCCGGCTCATTACTGGTGGGCGTTAAAGTAATGGTGACTGCTGAAACTCATGAACAGGCTCAACTCATTTTAGAGTCAGTCGGATCCTCTTTAAAGGGCTTGAGCGAAACCGGTGGCAATACATTAGAACTCAGCAAAATCTGGTTCTTCAAGAAACAATTCATAACGAGTATTAGTGATCGTTCTTGGTCAAGAGTCAGTGACTTTCACCTGTCTGTTGATGAAATTGCAACTCTCTATCACCTCCCCAATGCTAGTTTAGCTAGCATCCCCAATATAGCTTGGGGCAAGAACTTACTTGGTGAGCCCCCAGAGGAGCTGCCAATTATCACCAAAGACATGCGTCCAGAAGATAAAAAGGAAATCAACGTTTTTGCGCGTACCCTTTATAAGAACCAGCAAGCCGTGTATGGAATAAAAAGAACTGATCGCAGACGTCACATGTATGTGATTGGTAAAACTGGCACTGGTAAATCGACGCTGCTCTCAAATATGGCTATTAACGACTTGAAGAATGATGAGGGAGTTTGTGTGATTGATCCGCACGGCGACTTGGTCGAAACAATTCTCAACTACATCCCTTCCCGTCGAATTAATGATGTGATTTACCTTGATCCTAGTGACCCCGACCGCACAGTTCAGATCAACCTATTTGAGGGTGAAAACGTTGTTCATCGTGAGCTCATTGCCTCTGGTATCGTCTCGGTATTTCGCAAACTATATGGCTACTCCTGGGGGCCACGTCTTGAATACATTCTCCGCAATGCCCTGCTGACGTTGCTGAAAAGCCCATCAGCTAGATTGTCAGATATTTTGGACATGTTGACCAACCAAAAATTCCGTGATCAAGTTGTTGAGAACTTAGACGATCAAATTCTCAAGAATTTCTGGCTGTATGAGTTCAATAAACTCCAAGAAAGACAGCGAACTGAAGCTATTGCTCCAATTCTGAACAAGGTCGGGCAGTTTGTTTCCTCTCCTCTAGTCAGAAACGTTGTAAACGCGCACAAGAGTTCTTTCAGTATCGAGGAAGTTATGGATCAAGGAAAGATTCTTCTCGTTAATCTTTCCCAAGGGAAGCTCGGTGAAGACAACGCCACTCTTCTAGGAGCCATGTTGATTACTAAGATTCAACTAGCTGCCATGAGCCGTGTACATATTCCAGAGGAACAAAGGCGTGACTTTTACTTGTACGTCGATGAATTTCAAAACTTTGCAACCGAGTCATTTAGCAAAATTTTATCTGAAGCTCGGAAGTATCGATTGAATCTTATTCTTGCGAACCAATATATTGCTCAAATTCCTGAAGACGTTCAGAAAGCCATTTTCGGCAATTGTGGTAGTATGGTTGCATTCGTGATGGGATCCGACGATGCCCAAGTGTTTCATAAAGAGTTCGGCGAGCACTACAGCACCGATGACCTAGTTTCGCTCGGTCGACATCAAGTCATCAACAAACTTGCTATTGATAACATCATCTCAAAACCATTTCCTGCTATGACCCTTTCCCTCGCAGCAAGTAGTAACAAAAACAAAGTCAAAGTCATCCGAGTAAGTGCTGAACGGTACGCTAAAAAAAAGACTGATTAAGCAGATTTTTTTGATTTCTTGGGAGGATGGCGACTTTATCCGCGCGACTTATTTTCTACGTTCAATGCCTGCAAAAGCAGAGATAATGTCTTAAATTTTTCTTTACTCAGAATCTTCGAATAGCCCAATCTTTTCGACTCTTTTACTCTTCTTTCATACAAGCTAACTCCACGCAACTCCCCAAGCAATCCGACTTCACCGATAGCCACACAGTCAGCAGCAAGTGGTTTATTCGTGAGGGAGCTAGCTAGAGCTAACGCGATACCAACGTCAGCAGCTGGTTCTTTAATGCTCAGCCCACCTGCAATGCTCACAAACACATCGTGGTTGGCTAGAGAAAGCTTGCCGTGTTTTTGGAGTACGGCAGCCAGCACCTGAATTCTGGAAGTATCCACACCACGTCCCACCCTTCTAGGAACCGGAAGCTGCGATGGCACAACAAGTGCTTGGACTTCAACCAACAGTGGTCTGGTTCCTTCCATGATACATATGACAACAGAACCCGGGACATGACCTTGGTCAGCTTCAATAAAAAAAGTACTCGGATTTGTGACTTCCACGTAGCCACTTTCAGCTACCTGAAACACTCCAACCTCATCCGTTGCGCCAAACCTATTTTTAATCGCACGAAGCAGCCGCACTTCTGAGGTCCTCTCGCCACTGAGTTCTAAAACTGAGTCAACAATGTGTTCAAGCACTTTTGGACCAGAAATTGTGCCTTCTTTTGTAACATGTCCCACCAGAAAAAGAGGTGTCTTATGCAGCTTAGCTGCGCGAGTCAATCGTTCAGTTGCTTCTCTGATCTGTCCAATGCTCCCTGCTGCTCCAGCCAGATCTGAAGTGGTGACTGACTGGATACTATCCACAACAACGAGCTGAGGCTTTAGTTCTGCAAACAGTGCTGTAATCGCATCAACATCTGTTGTGGTAACGAACTTTAGTAAATCCAAATTAATTTCCTCTTTTTTTTTAATTCTATTGATTCTTAGGGATATTTGTGACGGACTTTCTTCCCCACAGACATAGAGAATTGGCGCCCGAGTAGTCTCTGGCTTCTGTCCACGTAAACGAGCTAAGACTACTTGTGTGAGTAAGGTTGATTTTCCGATACCCGGTTCACCACCAATAAGATATACCCCACCCGGGACCATGCCAGTATGCCCATCAGTTCCACCGAGCACCCTGTCAAACTCATGGATGCCAGTAGAAATGCGTTCAGTGCCTGACTCTGCTGCTGCAACTTCAGTGAAAGACAACACATGCTGAGACAAAACCACACCCATTTGTTCTTTAGTAGTTGATTTTGCGCTCTCAACCACTTCTTCTACGAGAGTGTTCCATTCTTGACAGCTTGGACACTGACCAGCCCACCGGGGATTGTTCCAACCACAAGTTTGACAGATGAAAACTGTTTTAGATTTTGCCATAAACAAAGTACCCTCCCCTACCCTGCGGAGAAGCACCACTCACCCACTTATACCACAATCTTATTGAACTTTTCCTACAAACAGCGTATCCCCGCTGTACTGCCCGACAATTGTAACTTGTTGATCTTCATATGCGGCTAGATCCACGGCCAGACTGTCAATCGTCTCAAGCTTGCCAGGAGCTGTCTCGATAAAAAAGATACCGTTCTTGTTTAGAATAGTACCTGTCTTTGTCGTGTCGCCCCGCTTTTCTTCCGTCGCACTATCCTGCTCTTGTTGACTGTTTTGATCAGCTGTCGTCGGCACACTTCCAAGTGAGCAACCACTGAGCAAGAAACTCACAGACAAAGCTGCAACCATGTACGAAATTGAAAGGGGAAGTTTTTTCACAAAGACTCCTTGTCAGCTCTTTATACTCGCGGTATCACCCACTCACTTTAGTATACAAGCCGACACTCAATAGTTGGGTAGAAGAAATAGCTGGGTTGTGTTCATGAACTATGACGAACTCTCCCCCGACTGCCTCCACCAGCTTCCGCTTATTTTCCTGATGTGGTGAGTGGGACGAAACAGCCAAAAAATTGGGGCGAACTGAGAGCATAAAAGCTTTGTAGTGTTCAGGTTTATCAAACTCATCTGGTAAGACAAACGCTAAGGTGACAGCAGGCACAGCTTGAACCTGCAGACAACGAACTTGCTCTGTATGAATAGGCCGCCCGAGTCCTTTGAGTTTTCTGACCCGTAAGTCGGACTCAATTCCCACAACTAGACATCCTCCAAGTTCACGAGCTTTTTCCAAAAAAACTACGTGCTCTTGGTGAAGAATATCGAATACACCAGTAACTAAGATAACTTTTGTTCGTTCCCGCCGAGAGAGTTCAAGCAAATCAATTAGCTGCTGTGGTAACTTACTTGGGCTTGTTAGTTTTGGAGTTGATACTGTGGCAGGTTTGGTCAGCAGATGAAGCGAGCTTCGCCATCGCTCTGCAATGTTTCCACCAGTATCTCTGGGATGAAAAAAAGCAGCTGACAAATCAACCTTTTCTCTAGTTTTATGAGCTGCCATGTACCAACGCTGAGCAATGAAAAACACAATGTTAAATGAAAACCAGAGTGGCATCGCCCCTGCCAGGAACAACCTTGTAAGAAGATGTCTCTGTACACCGGGTGATATGCTCGCATTCGCGAGTGATTCGGCATACCAATTCGGCAGTACACGGCGAACCCAGCTGTTTTCTTGTAAAAACTTCTTTTCAATACTCGCCCTATCAAAAACCCATCGTGCTTGCTGACACTCATACGCTGTGTAAACTGATCGACTCGATACACCAAGCTTTAACCTAGAACTCTCCAGCCACAAGTTAAAGCACCAACTTCTGTACTCTTCTGAACGCCAAGAACGCCGTTTTCCTTTCCACCAGGCGTACGCTATCACAATTGGCCGAACTAACCACAAACTTCCCGGTCGAGTGACAATTAAAAAATCGGTGTCGTCTGCCAGCTTGGCATTTTTAACCGCCACCGAACCCGTCAAAGCAACTGCCTCAACCCAAGGAATCCACCTGATAAAAGATATTAGTGACTGAATTTCCTGTTCTTTTTGTTGTGAAAACAATGCCCGAGCCTGCCTCTGTGCAACCAGCCCATGGCGTCCTCTCAAACTCCAAAAACCCTGTCCATGCTGGGCCAGCCGCCTGTTAGCTAACCATTGAAGTGCAATGCTAACATCTGAGCGTGAAGCAATAACGCCACTAAGACCCAATAACCGCGACCAAATTTCATAAGTACTCAAAGGAAACTGAAACTGGTCAGTGTACGCAAGCGTCAGCAAAACCTGCTGCAATAGTATGTGCTGCTTCCCCATGTAAACCCTATTTTGTTTGGGCAGGTTGTGTTGTGCTTTTTGTACTTATGCCGTACTGTCGCAATACTTGTTTAACCCCTTGATCCAATATCTCCAACGCATCCTCTACAGGTTTGCCGTCTGAAACAGCGGTAATCGCATCTTCGTAGTATTTGATAATCTGGTCATTAATACCATTATCGTGAGTGAATGAACTCATATACCAACCCTGTGCATATGGCGCATCCTTCAAGAAAGGAGAAACCATCTCATTGTCAGCCACCGAGTCAGCCATATCTACGCGAGGGTACAACTCACCAAAACCTCTGACTTTGCTCTGTTCTGAGTAAAGCTTTTGCAAAACTTCCTTTGAACTCAAGTACTTTAAGAACTCAAAGGTCGCTTCTTTCTGCTTGCCACGATTGTTTACACCCTCTGCCCAGTAAGTCGCCCAGGTAATGCGCTCATCGGATAGCTTGGGCAACGATACAACTCCAATCTTCAAGTTGGGGTTACGAGCTTGTATCTCATGAATTCTCCAAGAAGGTGCAAAAACCATGGCTGCATCTCCTCGGGCAAAAGCAACGGTAGATGGTGGCAACGTTGCGTTCCAGATTTGATCTGTTCTCACAAACTTTGTATAGAACAGAAGTGCATCTCGAACCTCTGGAGAATTGGGGTTAGCAAAGTCAGCACCATTCTGCATCATCAAAACTGCAAGAATGTCTGAAAAATGCTCAACATTCGCGGCGTTACCCAGTGCAATTCCAGCTCTCTGAACAGTTGCACCAGAGCGAACTGTCAAACGAGATGCCAAGGCGCCAAGTTCTGACCAGGTTGTGGGAGGCTGCGCCCCAGCTGTGTCTAAGATATCTTTGTTGTAAAGAAGTGCAAGACCATCATACATGAGTGGAATGCCAACAAACTGGCTGTTGTACTGAAGCTGTTTGCTAACGACTGGGTAGTACGTGCTCTTGAAATCATTAGCGCCCATCACCGTACTGGGAATCGGTGCCAGCTCAGCTCCGATCATGGGTACCCAAGAGGCATGGAAGCGGAAAATGTCTGGACCCGTACCAGAACTAATAGCTGTCTGAAGTCGTTCTCTGTAATTCTGGTGTGCTTGTTTGGTATAGCTGATTGTCACGCCAGGGTGACTTGCCTCGTATTCTTTTATGACAGTAGTTAAAACCTCAGTTGGTTCCCACAGTCCCCAATACTGAATTGTCACTTGCTGAGTTGGAACAGTTGTTCTCTGTGGCTTGTTAGTACCATCAGTTGTGTTGGTGTCAGTTGTATCTGTTGCACTGCCGCCAAGAAGTCGCATAGCTACAACAACAAGAACACCCAGAAGCGCGAGACCACCTAAAATAAAAGGGATAATCCTGAGAAAAGACCGTTTCGGCTTGGCAACAGGTGGCTGTCCGGCTTGAGGGGAAGGTGTCGCTACTTGTTTCTCTCCTGGAGTCTTTGGGGGTGGAGGAGCTGCTGGAGAAGCAGTCGCTCTTGTGCCAGGTCCACCAGGTAGTTGCTGGGAAGGGGGTGCCGGTTGCTGACTTGCTGGAGGAACATGAGTACTACTCATCGAGGAAAGAGCTGTTAAAGTTGTTGGAGGCATCTGAGGCTTAGCAGCTTGTTGCTGAGTAGCAGGCTGCACCACGCTAGATGCTTGGGGAACAGATTGTACTGGCCTCGCTAGTCCAGATGGTGCTGTCTGCGGTGGAGTTTGGGGGTTTGGGGCAGGATTGGCCTTGGGCTGGACAGGGTTCTGATTTGCTGGGGCTTGGACTGGCTTGTTTACAGGAGAAGGCGAAGTGGGTGGTTTAGGTGGTGCTTGGCCACCAGAAGGTTGTGCCGCTACTTGAGTAGGCTGTTTCACCACTTGCGTCGTCTGGCCTGCGGGTACAGGTTGTTGTTGTGTGGGTTGAGTTGGTTTGGGCAGTGAGGCGTCAGACATAAACAATTAACACATATATAATAGTATAGTTAATCTTTGCTGGAAAGTGTTGAGCGATTTCTCCTCAGCATATGTATACAATCAAGCAGGTATCATTTGCTCTATTCGTAAAATCAACAATACTATAGATTTTACACTAGATTTAAAACTAGAAACATATGAGTAACTTACTCGAACAACAACCGCTTGCTGTACTTCGAGTATTCCGATGGGAAGCGCTGACGGCTGCGGTAATACTCTTTGGCGTTGTGGTCATTACTGCCAGTCTGTTTGCGCTTAGTGCCCAATATGATGACCGGATCGTCCCAAACGTACTCATTAATGAACAAGATGTTGGAGGACTAACAAAGACTGAAGCCGAAGAACTGCTATCTACACAAGCTCCGCTCCCTGACAACTACGATGTGATAGTCGCTGTTGATGACATCATGATTAGCAGTAATTCTGCCCAAGTTCAAATCAACTCCCCCTACCCCAGCCTAATCTCTCAAGCAATGGAGGTTGGAAAACATCGATTTTTTGTTATTCAGGCAACCCAAGTACTCAGACAACTATTTCGTCCCACACATCTCTCTGGCAAACCCACCTACAATGAAGCGGATGTACTGTCTCTGTTAGCACAGTTTAAAAAACAAGTTGATATCGAGGGTCAAGAACCTGCCGCCAAACTTGGAGTCAGCAAAACGCCCAGTTCTTTAAGTATTTTTGCCGGTAAGCCAGGGCGAAGCCTTGATATTGACCAAACGATGAAACAGCTCAACGCAGAGTTAGCAGAAGGAAACTTTTCTATCCGAGCCTCTGTGGCCTCTACAAGCACGACGTTGACTGAAGCCGCTCAAGCACTTGCCATTGAGAGAGCCCAAAAGTATGTTGGCCGCTCAATCCAAGCCAAAACCACCGAACATGACCTGAACATTTCTGATACACAAATCGTTCAACTTCTCGCCTTCCCCGATGGTTACTCGGAAAAACAACTTGAGGAGCTCATGCAGGAGTGGGCGGATACGATTGATCGGTCACCTACGGATGCAGTTTTTAGCTTCAACCCCGAGACACTAGTTGTTGAAACTTTCGTTCCACATCGGGATGGACTCGCTTTAGACAGAAAAAAAACTGCAGAGCAACTTCAAGCTGCGCTCACATCCTTGGAAGCTGATGTAACCAGCACGCCGAACATTGAGTTGATTGTGAGTAGTACTCCACCAGGACACACTCTAGCAAACACCAATACACTTGGTATTGCCGAAAAAATTGGAGTTGGCAAAAGTGAGTACCACGGGTCGATACTAACTCGGGTACACAATGTGGCCATCACTTCCGAACGCATTACCGATACCATTATTAAGCCCGGTGAGGAGTTTTCTTTTAACAAAACACTCGGTGAGGTATCCGCTCGCACTGGCTTCAAACCTGCATATGTTATCCGAGCTGGGAAAACCGAATTGGGTGACGGAGGAGGTGTGTGCCAAGTGAGCTCCACGCTGTTTCGAGCACTTCTTGACTCGGGACTTGATATCACGCGACGACTGCAACACAGCTACCGAGTTGGCTATTACGAGCTCAACTCCGATCCAGGATTTGATGCGACTGTATATGCAGGAAACGTTGACCTGCGCTTTAAGAATGACACCGATCACCACGTCCTAATTCATGTCATCAACGACAGCGAGAAACGCACTATGACAATTGAGTTGTATGGTACATCAGACGGTCGGTATACAGAAGTTATCGATTATCAAAAGTGGGGAGCCGTAGGCGCTCTGAGCCCGGAGTATATTCTTGACCCCACTTTACAACCCGGACAAAAAATTCAAATTGACTGGGCTGTTGGTGGCTTAAAAACCAAGTTCACCCACAGGGTGTACAAAGCAAATGGCGAATTACTGAGAGAAAATAATTACTACTCAAACTACAGGCCTTGGTCAGCAAAGTACAGAGTTGGGCAACTGCCCTGAGAATCGTTAGTTTTGTAACAGCTTTGCGAACGACGCCGCGTCTGCCACAGAGTTGAACTCAAAAACAGCAGCTCTTTGACCGGCAATTCGTTTCCATCTTTCAAGATGCACCTGGTTGGAAACTATTTCTAAAATTTCTTCAACTTGGGTACGACTGAAAACAACACCGTTCTCGCTCTGTTCTCCATTCGCAACTTTGAATATCACGTCCATAACACTAAATTTTGGATTATCCCTATCTTCAAGCACATAGCTTGTTTTTAAAATTGCCGTTCTACCATCCGTGAATGGCCCCAATATAAACCTGTTTACAAGCCTGGCTGGATCTCTGAGCGTGTTGGTTCGTAATTCTTCCATAATTGATAAAAAGTCGTTGTATTTTTCTTCTGATTTCCCTAGGAAATAGAGCTTAAATGATTCAGAACTAAAGATATCAAGATAAAATTCATTAATGATCTCATGCGGCACGATTATTTCTTCTGAATCGCCCTCTTCTATAATTTCTTTAAGCCTAGAGCTTAGCTTATGAGGAGCATTAAAGAGGCTTGATACAAATTGTGTTCTAAAAACAAACTCATAATTGTATATCTTCTGAAGCTCTTTGCTTGCTGTCTGCTTCTCTTGAAACGAGGTAGTGGGATCTTCCATTATTGTGTAATTTTTTAGCAGTTGATACAACTCCTGTTTATTGTCTGTCGAGACATTAACACGACACTCAAACCCATCCGCTTGCGACTGTTTTATAGCCTTAATAAAGAATTGTGACACTTTGGGGATCTCATGACGAATCTCAGGCACCTTTTCATCCTGTGTGCTGTCAACAACTGTTACATCAGTTTGCTCCTGCATAATCCCTACTGGGCCTTGCAACTCAGCACCTGGTTCTGGCACTTCTGGAACCACTTCAGCGGAGATTGTTGCTGTCACAACCTCATCTTGAGGCACCGGCTCGACAACATCTTCATTAACGTCCAATCGAGTTAGTTCTGGTTTCACATACACTAGAGGCGATTGGTCCAGCACTACCTCTGGGAAATCCATATCTATCAACTCTGAAGGCACAGACAACTCTGTTTCTACCAGAACTGGAAGATCTTCAACTGGAACTGTTGGGGGAACTACATCAACCAACTCTGCCCTACTGACTCTGCTTGCTTGAGCAAAAAGCTTATTCACCTTAATCCGCTCAAGGATAGCTGAAGCAATTGGTCTTGTGTACTGAGATTGAACTTTAGTATCAACGAATAATGTGTCGTGCGTAGCTTTTGGAACTTTTATATAAGGAGAAAGCGCATTTTGGTCGATTGAAAGCGTAATACCTAATTCCCCCAAGCTCTTTTGAATTGTAGATTTTGCAAGATCGTACCAAGCAGTGATGTGCCTCTCTGGTGTCAAAACATCCTGTTCAGCAAAAATAATCTGTAGGTTGTTAACAATAGACAAAAGATTGTCTGTGGATTGCGAGCCATCACTAAACGAATCAATTAGCCCTCTTCTCCCTTCCTCAGCGAGTTGTGCCAGCTTTGCAATGAATGCCTCTACATTGACGGTAGCTTGTTCATTATGAAGCATTACCATCGGCCCTGAGGAACCAGTGACCCGTGAAATCACGTGTGGTTGGATTGCGTTTTTAAGTGATCCAGGCATCCAACCACCTGCCTCTGTCAACAAACGAAGTCCATCAAACAGCGACTGAGCATCAATTCCAACAGAAGGATTGACTGCAAACAATAATGCATTCTTGAATTTTTTCTTGAGTGCTGCGGTACAAATCATCTCACCGCCAGCCGAGTGTCCAATAGCTACCAACTTATCTTCTACTTCAGTCAGTCCCATTCCTTCGTAAATAACAGACATCATCTCTGCATAGTTTTCATCAGAAACTAAATCAACCAACTCCTTTTTCGGTTTTTTTCTTGTTTCGGCTGAGAACTGCATGCTCCCAAACCCAGGCTGATTCATCGAGATATACAGAATTTTTTGAGCAGCTGTTTTTTCACCCAAGAGCTTCGTGCTTGATGACTGTTCTATTTCTTGCACATCGCGTGCTAGTTGATGAATAAAGCTTAGACCATTCATATTCCACTGCTCATGGGTCGATGCTAAACCAGACGCAAGAAATACAACCATATCAGCCTGTTTTTTTGCATCCTCGATATTCTCGTATTCAAAAGTCGACCATATTTGAACAGATGGCTTCTCAAAGGCAGTAAGTAACTCTTTTTTATTTGGAGCTAAGGAGTCGAAATCAACTATATTAGCTAAAAGAAGTGGCCCCTTATCGAGAATTCGAGTTTCATTTGAAGTTGCTTCATTTACACGCAAAACACCTTCAGTCGGTGGTTTAATTGGTGGTTTAATCGGTGGTTTAATCGGATCGCTGAAAAGTTGTGTTGTTTCTGTCACGATCGAACCAA
>CAZBTU010000002.1:13707-31199 GCA_964494905.1 uncultured Pseudomonadales bacterium
GGTGGTTTAATCGGATCGCTGAAAAGTTGTGTTGTTTCTGTCACGATCGAACCAATGTAGCAATTATTTAGATTTTTTGCTAGTCACTCAAAAATGTTTTGCTTAGAGAGTGTCTACTTTCTGCCCATCCCTGCAAACCCTTCAATCGCCCGCAACACCTCCATAGGCATCGCAAACACGATCGTGTTGGACGCATCAGAAGAAATGTCATTAATCGAGTTGAGTGTGCGCAGATGCAAAGCACCTGGGGATGCTGAAAGCATACTTGCCGCTTTATTCAAGTTTTCGGCCGCAGCAACCTCGCCCTCACTACTTATAATAGTAGCGCGCTTCTCACGTTCTGCTTCCGCTTGTTTAGCCATGGTACGAACCATGGTTTCTGGGAGTTCTATATCCTTAAGCTCGACTGCTTCGACGTCGATACCCCACTGATCAGTAATTGGATCGATGGACTTTAGGATGCTTTTAGCAATCTGCTCGCGGTTCGAGAGTAACTCATCTAGAGTTGCCTCTCCTGCAATACGGCGCATTGTGGTTTGTGCTAGTTGTGAAACTGCCCAGAAAGCGTTTTCAACTTCGTTAACAGCTTTTCCGGCATCCGCCACCTTGTAGTAAATAACGGCGTTCATTTTGCACGAAACATTGTCACGCGTTATGGTTTCTTGTTTGGGAACATCGACGGCTTTAGTGCGAATATCTACCTTACGAAATGTTTGAAAAATGGGAACAACAATTCTCCAACCTGGGTTTACCAGCCCACTAAATCGGCCCATTGTATAAACTACTCCACGTTCATATTCATTTATTTGCTTGAGAGAAATGAGTAAAAGTAGGACGAGAAAAATAATTATATATAGCATATTGAAAAGTATATCACGAAGCGTTCAAAGCTGCTCAAATTGCATTACAGACATTTGATAGAGGTAGTTTTGAACACCTCAGCGATGGTATACTACCAGATATGGACGCGCGCTACGATTTTGCCCAACAGGAAGAACAAACCCTTCAACTCTGGGAGAGCCATGATATTGGCAATCCCGATAGTGTTGTGGTTGAAAAGGAAAAAAACATTGATAAATCAACCCAAAAAGCCTTTTCTATTATTATGCCGCCTCCAAATGCAAATGATCCGTTGCATATCGGTCATGCTATGTTCGTCAGTCTGGAGGACGTGTTGATTCGATACCACCGGATGCTTGGGGAAGACACTGCCTGGATTCCTGGCACAGATCACGCCGGTATCGAAACACAGTTCGTGTATGAAAAGAAACTTCAAAAACAGGGAAAAAGCCGGTTCAACTTTGACCGACAAACTTTGTATGAAAACATATGGGACTATGTTCAAGAAAACTCTCAAGTCGCTATATCGCAAATTAAGAGACTTGGTGCGAGTGCTGATTGGTCTCGATTCACTTTTACTCTCGATGAAAACATAGTAGCTCTGGTATTAGAAACCTTCCAAAAGCTCCATAAAGACAACCTTGTCTATCGAGACTTACAACTTGTTAACTACTGCACCAAATGTGGAACAAGTTATTCTGATCTGGAAGTTAAACATGTCGAAAAACAAGTTTCGCTCTATTACATGAAGTATGGCCCTTTTACGCTGGCAACCACCCGACCAGAAACAAAGTTTGGCGACACTGCAGTAGCAGTTCACCCTACAGACAAGAGATATCTGGAGTACGTTGGCCAAACCATTGAGGTGCAAGGACTCAACGGGCCATTTTCCATCAAAGTAATTGCCGATGAGTATGTTGATCCTGAGTTTGGTACAGGTGTCGTAAAAATAACGCCAGCTCATGACTTCAACGACTTCGCTGTCTGGCAAAGGCATAGAGAAGAGATTCCTGGGCCAAAACAAGCAATCGGTTTTAATGGCAAGTTAACAGAACTGGCTGGTAAGTACGCTGGGCTGACTGTTGAAGCAGCTAGAAAACAAGTTTCTGATGATCTACAAGCCGCCAATCTTTTGGAAAAAATACAAACTGATTACACGACGACGATTGGCTGTTGTTACCGTTGTGGTAAAGTACTTGAGCCTCTGCCAATGGCACAGTTTTTCATAAAAGTCAGAGCGCCGCACAACGACCTCACGACTCAAGCTTTAGCAGCACTTGACTCTGGAGAAACGAAAGTTCACGGAGCTGGCAGGGAAAAAATTCTCAGACATTGGTTGGAACAGTTGCACGACTGGAATATTTCTCGTCAGATCGTTTGGGGAATTCGCATACCTGTTTGGTACCAAGTTGATGGTTATGAAGATTTGCTGACCGTTAGTTTTATTGATCCTGCCGGCAACTATACACAAGGCAATCTCAAAGCCTTGCTTATGGAGTTTTCACTTGAGGAAATTACTGCAGGACTCCAACAAGTCTCATCTGATATTTCAGTCCCCTACTCGGTTAGCATTGATGAACCGAGCAACAAAGAGCAGGCTGTCCATACTTGGATCAAAGAAACCGACACCTTTGATACCTGGTTTTCATCCGCCCAATGGCCAGTGCTGACTCTAAAAGTTCACAAACCTGGTGATTTTGAACGCTTCTACCCCACTTCTGTCATGGAGACAGGTTACGATATTTTGCCCTTTTGGGTAATGAGAATGATGCTCATGGGCTTATACCTAACGGGCAAGACACCATTCAAAGACGTCTATCTACACGGGCTTGTGAGAGATAATAAGGGTCAAAAAATGAGTAAGAGCAAGGGGAACGTGATTAATCCACTTGAGGTAGTTCAACAGTATGGAGCTGATGCACTGAGAATGGCACTTATTATCCGCTCGACACCCGGAATTGACAAATCTGTGGGTGATCCTGACTTCAAAGCCATGCGCAATTTTGCTAATAAGATCTGGAATGCCAGCCGATTCGTTCTTCAGCTACAAGAAAAAGGTGGTGAATCCCCTACTACGCAAGGTAGCAACGGTGACGCTTCCGTCAAAGCACACTTAACCCAAGTAATATCAGCTGTAAGCAGCCAACTGAGCGATCTCAAGCCCGGTCTGGCTGCAGATACTGTGTTTAACGAATTTTGGCACTGGTACTGCGACTTTGTGATTGAAGAGGCAAAACAAGGCCGCGTGTCTACGACCTGCACTCTCGAAGGACTACAAACATTTCTCAAACTACTTCATCCGTTCATGCCGTTTGTAACTGAAAGCATATGGCAAGAGTTAACTAATCGAAACCTCACCCAAGAGCCCCTCCTCTGCCTGTCCAGCTGGCCTTCAAGTGTGGCATAATTGACTCATGCAGTTGTTCCTATTCAAGTTTCGCCTAGCAGCAAATCTGTTCGTTTTTCTCTGCCACCTGATAGGAGCGGTTGCTCTCTACCCATATAGATCACTACTATTGAGTGTAGCTCTCTTGAGTTGGGTTGCGCTTTTCCCTCTGTTTTTAATACCTTTTTCACCACTTTCTCTCCCCCAATCCCCCACTGGAACTCAACCGGCCGCCGAAACTGAACTAACTCAATCCACCAGGGTGCTTGAATCTGCTGGTTTTAAAAAAACCACACTGTATCCAGAGGAAATTAGCACAAGAGTCAGAGTCTGGGAACAACACCTTAAGCTCGCGCCATCACATCGTGACATTCTGCTTAACTTAGCCTTTTTATACTTCTCGACAGGAAATTATTCTCAAGCTGAAGAGTTTTTTGCACTCGCCCAGTCAAAGGACCCTAACAATCCACTTTTTCAACTTCAATTAGTTGAATTGTTTTAGTTTTTTTTAGCCTTTTCACAGTGTTTTAAGAAATTTTTTGTTTTACTTTTCCTAATTATTTGGAAGTATTCCAACTATTAAAGAAGTCCGGGAAACGTCAACAAAAACATGAGTAAAAAAACTCTGTTAAGAGAAAACTTCGTGTATGGAAAAGGTTGCGTGTTCGCGAGACTACTCAGTGACGGCTTCAGAACCAGTTGTCTCAGCAGGTGCTGCTGGAGTATCTGCCTCACCCTCGGCTCCCTCAACAGGAGCTGGTGCTTCTTCAACTTCTTCTTTGACTTCCTGCAAAATCAAAACTGGAGACTCTTCAGTCTCTTCACCAGAGAAGATTATGGTTACCTTACTTCTGTCGTAGTCAAGTTCAGCGTACGTTATGGTTTGGCCAATTTCTGTAAGTAATTCCTCGTTGATGGAAAACTCTTCTGGCAGATCAGCTGGTAGTGCTTCTACTTCAATTGCATCAGTTACCAAAACAACTGTTGAGTCAGGTACTTTGTTTTCGCCAGTTACCACAACAGGAATCTCTGTTCGGATAGTTTGCTTTAAGTCGACTCGACGAAACACTACATGGACAATCTGCTCTGTAACTGGGTGATACGAAACATCATCAACCAAAACTGGAACTTCTTTCTTGTTTTCGCCTACAGAAAGGAAGATCAAACCAGTGTCCCCTTCTTCTGAGTAAAGCCTAACAAAATCAATGAGAGGAACTCTAATTGCTTGAGATTCTTCCCCAAGACCATAGATGTTTCCAGGAACCTTACCTTCGGAAAGCAACTGTTTTGCCTTCTTCCCCAAGCGCTTGCGTTCGTCCACATGAAAGTGAGTTTTTTGCGATGAGTTCGTCATATTTAGCTTATCTTATATACTATTTATAGTTCTATCCAAAAGGATGACCTTTAATTATAGCATCCTTTTCGTGATGATTCTATGAGTGGTTACTAGAGCTGATGATACGACATGGAGTAGTGGAGCGACAAAGGAATTTTTCGAACAATCTCTTACTGAATCTGGGCACCCACAAATAAATGAGAATCAAGCTTTTCGCTAAACTCAAGTACCGTTTCTGTCAACTCTGCAGCGGGAGCCACTTTTACTACTCTCATGCCTGGGGGAGGGGAGAGTCGAAGCGCAACCGGAGTGTCAGACACTCCTGGCTGTTTTTGCAAAAAGAATGCGTAAGAAAATGGTGATGAAATGCTAAATGGCACTGTATATGATAGCATGACTTCTGATTGCTTTTGGATTGGCACATCAACGAGAACTCCGACCACTTTCAAACCTTGTTCGTCGTACTGTTTTGCTTGACTGACAGCGACAGACTGACTATTAAGCATGATCTCTTCGAGCTGGGCTTGTGGTGGCATGAAGAAACGAACATAGGCTTTGTAAGTGCCTTTCGGCCAAGAATTAGAGCCAGCAGTATTTTCTATTCTCAAGGTGTGGGTGTGTGCGGCACCCTCAGGGCTCAGAGTAATATCATGAGAAACCGAACGCTCGAGATAGTAATTCGCCTTGTTTACCCCGACATTCGCCTCTACCGGATACAGAAAGTCAACTTGGCAGTTCGTTTGCTGCAGTTGGGTGGGGCAGTTTGGTCGCACAATTCCACCAGACCATCCGAAACTAGCAATTAATTCTTGCTGGGTGGGGTCTGAAAAACTCATTAAAAACTCTTGCTGTTCTAGAGCTATTTCTATTACCCCCAGTGTGGGGACAACTTTTTCTCGAGGTAAGCTTGTGAGTTTGGCTATAATCCTCTCGAGAAGAACGGTGGTGTAGTCTCGTTGAGTCGTATCTGGCGCAAGCAAAACCTCGGAGTGAAACTCCAGACGTTCTTGGAGGTTCTTTTCTGTAATAACCTCGTTGTACTCTGGTAGTTCTAATGGGCCTATTGTTGACAACAATAACTCGAGACTTTCTAAGTTGAGTGCAAAAACTCCATCAACCTCAACCGACCTCGATTTCTCGATAAACCATGCAATCCTCTGAGCTGACGTGGGGAAGTGAGGATCCCAGTTGCTGTCTCTAAAAAACCACTGCTTCTCACCTAAATAATCTTTAATCTCTTGAGGGGGTTGTACGGTACCAAGTACCTGTTTATCAACTTCATAACTACTCAAAACCTCGCTCGAGATTAAGCTGCCTTTGGCAAAAGTGAGTAAGGCAACAGATTGGATAAAACCTCCTGTTGGCCGGAGTTCCTGGTTGTTTTGCAACACAACTGCATAGGTTCGCTTCGTGGGTTCGCCTAACAAATCTGGAAGTACCACCTGTAG
This sequence comes from uncultured Pseudomonadales bacterium, assembly GCA_964494905.1. Classification (GTDB taxonomy): domain Bacteria; phylum Patescibacteriota; class Microgenomatia; order UBA1400; family PJMF01; genus CAZBMX01. The sequence goes on from CAZBTU010000002.1 coordinate 19,718, forward strand.
TTGCTGCAAAATTGCTAGGCTTTTTCGAACTTTTTGCAATGATTGCTCGTACTGTGTTGAAAGTTGTTGCGCTGTTGTGGGTCTGCCATCACTGGGTACTGTTTCATCACTTGTTCCCAACGTCACCGTTTTCAATAATGACTGTACCTTGGACAGCTGTTCGTAGGCACTCTGGGCGCTTGTAGTAAGCTTGTTTGACAGTATATCTACCTCACCAGTTTCGTTGCCCATCACGAAGGAATACAACCCTTCAGCTGCCTTTTCAGTCGCTTCTAGGTCTGCGTTTGCCTGGGGGATGAGTTGTGCTATCTCAACAAGTTGAGCGGCGTCGGCAGTAAACTGTGACTCGAACAGGTTTCCATATGCTCGCTGTTGCAGTGCAACAAACTTGGTCAGGCCTGCTGAAGGCGTTGCCGTTTGGAACGACTGTTCGCTTGTTCCTGATTGTGCCCGAAGCGTTTCCTCAAAAGTTCTCTCGAGTGACCGTTTGAGCGCCGAAACTGAAAACATGTATGTGCCAGCCAAACCAAAGACCACCAGACCAAGCGCTATCGCAACAAGCCCGCCAGAGAAAAAAACGCGCTTTCGTTTGCTCTTTTTAGCCACTTTTTTTTCTGTTTTAGCTAAGGTTTTCACCCGTTCAGTCGTTTCTCCAACCCGCTCAGCGGCAAAGATTTTTTGCAGCTCGTTAGATACGTCAAGTTTCTCTTGTGGTCCCTTCCGCTTACGTGAGATAACAGACCTAGAGACCTTGGCTTCGATCGAGATTTTTTCCTTCACAGGAATATGTTTTTGTTCTTCACTTGGTTGTACTCTCAGGTGGGTGAGGTTTCTTCGCACAATCTGTGGCTCTGTTCCCACAGCTTCCGCAGCAACTACATCTTGTACGTGTTGTTGCACTATCTCGAGATCCCGGTCTTGTGGCGCTGTAGGCTGCTCATCAGGTATTGGAGGCGCATCAGGAATTGAAGGTGGGGGAGTGGGAGATAGAGTAGCACGTTGTGGTACCGTCGGATTTATCGGCTGTGGGTACTGTGCTTGTTGAGGTTGGGGCAAAGACGGAACGATCCTTGCCAGCTGCTGAGCTAATGCTTCGCCGACTGATCGATCTGGTGAGATCGAGAGTTCAACAATACTGAACGGGATCAGTTGAACAGTAGTTCCAACTACTTGTTCAACCCCAATTGTACGTGTCTGGATCTGGGCAAGTGATCGTTTCACATCTCCGGCCAACTCACTTGTAAGCAACCGTGAGCCTCGAATCAAAACACTGGGGTGGGGGAGAGGCAGCATGATCTGTTCAACCGCTGCCAAAATGAACGAGTGCACATCGAGCGGATACAAAGAAATTTGAGGATCAATAAAAGCAATTGGGTCACTTGCAAGCACGCGCCAGGTGTTCTCAGATTCTTGAGAAGTAAGCTCAATAATATCTTGACCTACAATACAGCAAGTATTTTCCAAACTTGCTAGTAGTTGTTCAACCGTTTCCCGTTGGCTCTCACTCGCCGTCTGCCAGGAAATTAAGTTCGGCAGTTTTGGTGTGCTAGATAGCAGAGGTGTATCCGCCAAGATAACTAGCAGCAACTTTCGTTGATAATCGACAAGTCGTTGGCTGATCTGTTCAATTTCTCGTTTGGAAACACGAGATGATTGCACAATCCAAACAATTTTATATGAATCATTCAGATCATCTGTGTGTAAAACGGCTGGGTTGGAAACAACCTGTAAAGTTTGGAGAAAAGTAATTGATGTACTGCGTCTTTTTAACTCGCTTGATAGTTCTTGTTCTACTTCACCAGACGCACCAATAACAATCACTTTAGGTTTGTCAGATAGCAGTTGTGTAATCAGGGCAGACATAATGATAAATCAGGTGGGATCAGCTTTCACGAGAGTGTGTTCTTCCAAAGAATAATCTAACTACAAGCCGGCTCCATTGTAAAAAAAAGCGAGGGGAAGGGGAAGGGGGGCGTGGTTGATACGTCATTGCAAAACTCATGGCATGCTGCACTAGGCAATAAATAGTAAAAAGTCCCGGTTTTACGGGACTTTTTGCACAAATCTTAAGTTAATCTAGCTACGGTGTGTGGTGGTGTGATTTAGTCAGGCGTGAAACTTACTTCTGCCTGTCCACTGTTCACCAGTGTAAGTGTGCCTTCGGACTCACATTCTTTAGTGACAAAGTTATGCCCATAGTTACCAACATAAAACTGCGTTGTCCCTCTAAACACCAGAACCTCGTCGACAGCGCCGTCAACAGCATCATATTGTGTGACTGTACCCTGCAAAACACCCTCTTCGGATATCAAAATGACAGTTGGCTCAACAACAGTGTTAGACACTACATCCCAACACGTGTTGGTGGCTTGTGCAACAAGGTAGCAGTCTGAACACTTGACCTCATAGGATCCGTAGCGATTGAATACCAAAGACCCAGGGACGTCTAACTGCCAGTGATTTTGAACCATTGCTGGTGCTGTTTGGACCTGAAAAGGATTAAGTGTCAGGACCAAAATAGCGATTATCACCAAGGTAAAGAATGCAGTAATCCCAATAGACTGCAACAGTACTTTTGTTTTTTCCTTCACCGCTCATACTCCTTCTGTTTTTGGATCAGCAAGTAACCGAGCCAACAAAAACAGAGAACTTGATTTGTTGTTAAAGCACATCGGCTATTCCAGAGGCTTTCTCTGAGTTAACCAACATGCGACAATTGTATCCTATAGAAAATTTTAGTCAAGATGGGTGGGGGATTTGAGAGCTTGTAGTGTGTCGAAAATCACATCGTCCGCTGTTCGTTCTCGCTTCGAGCGACAGGGGACACCATCCCAAACTGCCAATGGAATTTCTTCTCCTACATCAGATCTTTTTACTGCATCGTCATATTCGGGTATGGAAATTCCAAAGTGGGTGCAGGGAATTCGCTTGCCATATTTCAGGATTTTATCGGCACTTCCCGGACCATAAAACTTATCAAACAAGCTCATCACCGAGTTATCTCCCAATACAAACGCTTTCAAAAACACAGCGAAAAGTGTACTAATCGGAACATCCATCCTGGTGCTCATTCGCTCGAAGAGCATGTTGAAGTAAATAACAACAGTTCTGTATCCATTTTCAACTCCTCTGAGATAATCAACTCCTGTTTTCTCTCTATCACGTTTGAGGGAGAGGATTGTAAGCGTTTCAATAATAAGTTCATTTAAATAATACCCCGTCTCGTCATCTGGCCTCAACCCCTTTTGTTTGGTGTCATATATAGTCGGTCGCCCAAACCGCCTGATATCAACAAAAATTTCGTTAAAAGCGAGGTGGTGACCGGACTCGTGCACAGCAACATAGACTCTGTCAGGCTGATTTTGCACATGAATTTCTCCGTGCAAGATCAACGCAATTGCGTCAGGACTTGCTGTGGAGCCTTCATCAGGTGGTAATGGTCGAGTGTGAACGTGTATTTTGGTGGTTGGTGGCTTACGAGCTGAAACATCAACGCCAGTTGTCTCTTTGATGAAGGCTACTTGTTTATCAAAAACCATCGAAAGCTCTGTCTGTTCTTGTTCTGTAAGCAAGATTTGGCCAGGCAACTTTGCCTAATCTGATGGTCGGTCATATATTCTTTGTATTTTTTCTCTATCAGCTGTTCAGTAACCATAGAGCGAGTCATAGGTGCTAACAGACATCCCCTTAAACCAGTAGTCTCCAAGATCAGGAATTACTTCATCTGACTGCAGATAGTCTAAGCAGATGTCAAGACATGATCTTTTTGAAGACCCAGCTTCAATTTTGTCTAGTTTTTCAGACATGCTCGTTTAAACCTTGGCCGAATCAAGTGCTTGATTGACAAGGGCGTCAGCTGATTTGTTTTCTGCCCGAGGAACGTGACGGAAAGAGTGGGGGAGATTGAGTTTGTCTAGTAACTGCCAACACTGCTGGGCAAGTGCCCTCATTCTGTCGTCTTTTATTTTCCAGTGCTTTTGTAGCTGTTCTACCACTAACATTGAATCGAGTTTGAAGTTAATTTCTGTGACACTGTGCACGGATGCGTTTTCACTAAGCCAAGTCAATACGTGGATCACTGATTTATACTCAGCTTCGTTGTTGGTTGCGACCCCAATTGTTTGCGCATACTCGTGTAGAACCTCGCCTGTTTTGGCAGCTAGTACCACACCACCCACAGCAGCTTCTCCAGGATTACCCCGAGAGCCGCCGTCTGTGAAAACAACCACCTGCATATCAATTAATTGCTTTTTCGCTTAATCGTTAAACGTCGGTCGCGACCTTCGCCTTCAGAAACGCTCTCCAAGTCCGCGAATGCTGGATCATCTGATAAAGTCGTGTGAATAATAAATCTCTCGTGAGAAGGTATGAAGACTGTAAAGGTGTACGATTCTCCTGTGTCCAGTACTCGTTGGGCACCGCTACGGGCCATTATTTGTAGCTTTTCTTCACGCTGTTCTCGATATTGATTAATGTTGAGACGAATCTTCTTCTCAGGGTAACTTTCCTGGAAAATAATTCTGGTGAGTCGTTGCAAAGAATCTAATGTTTCTCCATGAAAACCAATAAACAGTCCTGAATCTGACTCAGGAACTTCGACTTGGACAACAACTGCATCATCTTGTTCTTCGACTGTAACTGCAATAGTATCGGGATCGATCCCACAATGTTCGCTTAAATCAGTTAAAAAATTCTGAATTGTCATACTTCCTTTACTGGTTTTTTTGCGTACCACGAAGCCAATTGGCTGCTCGTGTAGTATACACGACTAGTCCACCCCAACCAGAGATGTAGTACTGCTGTGCAATGCTGAATACAGTTGAGACAACCCAATATACTCCCAACCCTGCTGGAAACTGCAGCGCAATAATACCCGTCATCACTGGCATAACAAACAACATTTGCTGTTGCATTGATGCTGCCATGTCTGCCACATCTTCTTCTTTTTTATTGGCTTCTTGAATCTTTTTGTTTTTACTTGTGTTTGGGACTAAGTCTTCTTTTTCAGCGCCTGGAGCAATCATGAGTGATAGAAATAATTGGGACACTGCAGCAACAACAGGCAAAATGTGAAGTGTATCAGGGTGACGTAAGTCAAACCACAAAAATTGCACCCCGCCCATAGCACTTTCATCTACTGGCATCTTCAAAAAAGAAACAAGCGCCTGATACATAACAATGAGCAACCCAATCTGTAACAGCTGTGGGAGACAACCAGCTAATGGGTTAATGTTGTATTTTTTGTATAGTTCGAGTTGTGCTTTCTGAAGCGATTGTTTATCTTTTCCATGTTTTTGCTTCAACTTTTTTAGTTCGGGCTGAACGTCACGCATTTTTTTACCAGCTTTCAGAGAGGGAATGGTCAATGGTAACAGAGCAATTCGAGCAACCACGGTAAAAACAATGATCGCAATACCTAAATTGCCTGTCCAGTCAGTTAAGTTGACCAAAATCGTTGTAAAGTACTGAGCTATTTGCATAGTTCCTCTGTGTTTGTGTAACTCCTATGAAGATTTAACTACCTGGTTGAAATGGGTACAACGGAGCGCACGATTAACAGCAAGCCACATCCCTTTTGTCAATCCCTTTTGCTCGCACTGTTGGAGCATGAATGTGCCGCAACTCGGTTGCTGTGGACAGTGGGAGACGTATCCAAAAACAGTTGTAAGCAGCATAATTCTTATTGATCTGACAATTTGATAAACGAGAAAAAGTACTTGTATGTGTACTTTTTTTGTCTGCATACGCAATCACTTTATATTGGTTAGTTTAGTTGTTTCCCCACCCGATCAACCAGGCTCATGAGTGACTGATAAACTTGGGTTGAATCGGCCTTGAGTATAGCAGGTTTTGCCACTACTGCCAGGCACAAAGGAAGTTCTGGGCGTTCAGTAATTAGGCGTAAGAGTGCTTGGCGAAGCAACCGTTTGAATTTATTGCGGTCAGTGGCATCTCGGGCAACTTTCTTGGGAACGATAACCGTTGCTTTAAGACATGACTGTCCAGAAGTTTCGTATCGATTTGCAAACAAAACCAAACTAGAATTCCCCACAGAGACGGCTGTTTTAAAAAAATCCAGAGCTTCTTTTCTCGGTGAAAATCGGTGTTTCCTGGGCAGCATGAAGTTTTACGGTTTGCGGACAGTCAGCAATCTCCGTCCTTTAGCTCTGCGACGCTTTAAAACAGCTCGACCAGCTAATGTGTGCATGCGTTTAAGAAAACCGTGTTTTCTTACTCTTTTTTTCTTTTTGGGATTCCATGTTCGTCTTGGCATAAGAGGGGTAGTATATCACAGGGTAGGCGTGCTTTCCAGATCATAGAATGCTGCTTTAACCAGCAACCTTAAATGGCATCACAACGTATGTATATTCTGGTAATTCTGGAGAACTAAGTTCAATAGGTTTGAGACTTTCTTTTATCGCCATCGTGATACTGTTCCCTGGAACAGCAGATAGAAAGTCCTGTACATACTTGGCGTTAAAAGCAATTTCTACAGACTCACCAGTTACTTCAGCCCGTTCCAATGTACCTGTGTACGTACCAACCAACGCAGATGTTGCAGAAAGCACCACCGCATCTTTTGTAACGCTGAATGTGATGATGTTAGAGCTTTCTCTGGCCAACACCAAAGCTCGCTTTGCATGACTTTTAAGCTCCTCTACGTCAAAAGTTACTGTTGTAGTAAAGTCACTGGGGATAATCTTTTCATAGGGCGGATACGTACCCTCAATCATTCTGACAAATACGGAGACATCCCCCACACTCCATTGAGCCTGTTTTAGTTCCTCTGAGAAGACAACAGATACTGATTGAATTGCTTGCTGCTTAGCCAAACGCGCCACTTCTGAAACAGCTTTGGCAGGAAGAAGTGTCCTTGTTTCCTGAGCGACTTCAATACCTTGTTGTGTATCAAGAAGTGCTAGACGGAATCCGTCTGTAGCAACCATTCTCGATTTTTCAAGGGAGAGCTCAAATAGGATACTGGTGAGGATGGGTCTGGCTACATCAATCGAAGCCGCAAACCCAATCAAGGAATCAATTTTTTCAAGTTGCTCAGTATTTATGGTTGCAGAAACTCCTGTCACTTCAGGAAAAGGAGGATATTCTTCTGTAGACTGACATTGCAGCGTTGTTTTGCTTTTGCCTGAAACTATAGTAAGTGTGCCTGCTGTTAATTCAAGCTTAATCGGCCCTGGTGGTAATGATGCAACAATTTCTTTAAACTGTTTGCCTGGTATGACAATTTCTCCATCTGTTTCAATATTAGCTGGAACTGTAGTGATCACCCCAAAATACAAATCTGTTGCACTAGCAGTACATCTATCATTTGCTGCGCTTAACTTTATAGACGCTAAAATCGGCAATGGTGGCTTAGTAGGAATTGCTTTTGTGAGAATTGCGAGAGCTTGGTTAAGGTTTTCTTGTAAAAGAGTTACTAACATGAGTGTTTATTCTATCTTATTATATATACTAGTTGCAGTAGTAGTAGTCATGAGCGATTATGTTGATAACAACCAGCATTTCTAGAGAAAAACGGTCTGTGGATAGTAAGTGAATTGTTGTGATAAGCACAATGTGAATAATAGTGTTGATTATTTTTTGTATTGTGGGTAAATGCGAATTAAAAATGCACAGAGAAATTTTTTATGCACCCTCAACCACAATCAACTCACAGACTTATCCCCAAAATTTTACACAACTGTTGATAACTTTTCTCCAAAAACGCCATAATTACTGCGCTGGGCCTTAGTACGACGCAACCAACGTAGTCTTAAGGGCTGATACATCCTGCCTTGTTCTATCATCCAACTTAAGGTCTTTCTCAATTTTTCTTACTGCATGTAAGACAGTAGTGTGGTCCCTACCTGAAAACCACTTGCCAATTTCGGCAAGCGGAAGTGAAAGCTCCTCTTTAAGAAGGTACATAGCGATATGTCGGGCAGTGACTAAATCTTTAACTCGACGAGTGCCTTTGACGGCTGCCTGCTTCACTTTGTAGTGGTTGGCAACTGTGCGGATGATATCGGAAGGGGAGGCTTTGATTGCTGGCCTCTTACTCTCTATCTCTGTTTTTAGTATTTCTTCGATCAGTTCTGGCGAAATTGTTCTACGTTTTAGCTCAACTTCAGAACGAATACTGGTGATTATTCCTTCGATTTTGCGCGCACTTTCAACTTTGGCGGCAATCGTTTTTGCGAGCTCGATGGGGATATCAAGCATTTGGGCTTTAGACTTGACCAACAAAATTGCGGTTCTCAGTTCAAAAGTGGGCTGCTGAATATCAATCATCAACCCTGCTTCAAATCGCGATCGCAGCCGGTCCTCGAGCAGGTTGATCTCATGTGGAGGGCGGTCAGAAGTGAGGACAACTTGGCTTTGTTGTTTGGTGAGTGCATTAAACGTATGAAAAAACTCTTCCTGAACAGCATTTTTTCCCGCAAGAAATTGGACGTCGTCAATCAAAAGTACGGTAGCGGTTCGGTATTTACTTTTAAAGGCATTGGCGCGTTTATTTCTGATTGCATCAACAATTTCATTGGTAAATTCTTCACCGGTACAGTAGATGATTTTGGCGTCTGTGTTGTTCTGCAAAATATTATGTGCAATAGCGTGCATAAGGTGCGTTTTTCCAACGCCAACACCGCCGTATAGGAACAGAGGGTTGTATGAATCACCAGGTCGATTTGATACCGCTGTGGCGGCAGCATGTGCCATCTCATTGGTGGTTGAGACGGCAAAAGTTTCGAATGTATAGTCAGCACGCAAACCGATTTTTCTCACCATAGCGGCTACCCTATCTACGGTTATAGAAGCAACTGTGTTATCGGAAAACAGATCTTCTACTCTGGGAGACTGACCGTGAGTTTTACCGAAGGCGCCAAAAGAGGATGATTGCTGAAGAGAATGGTTTTGAGATTGTTGGTATTGAGGTGTAATTGAGTTTTTAATTGGTTGAAAGGCAGCTTGCTGCCGATGTGTTGCATGATTAGATTGAGGGTGTGTTAGATAGGGGTCACCAACACGATAACTTAAAAAACAGCTCCTTTGTGTGGCTTTTTCTAATGCCGCTCGAATGGTTGGATCAAGATTTTTTTTTAGGTTGGTCGAGTGAAATGCTGTGGGGCTAGTAATAATTGCTTGAGCTGAGTTGTCAGCATCAGAGTATGAAAGTTCGGTTAAGGGATTTGCCAGCACCCACGTGTTGTATACGGCAGGAGAAAGTTCGAGCTGCAAAAAAGAACAAGCATGTTGCCAAACTCGGGTAACTTCATCATTGGGAACTTGAATCCACTGCTGCGGTTGCTGCATACGATCTAACTTTTAAGGCGGGTGCGGGACAGTTATACACACTACTCCCGCTGCCGCGCAAGTAGAAAAATAATGCATTTTGATATATTCAATACCAGTTTTCGGGTGATTTAACACCGAGAATTTCGAGTTACTTAGGCAGATGCGACAACTCAACTTTTGGGTGGAGTGTAGTTATTGATTGAGTACAAATTCTGGTTTGGACTCATTGAGGGGACAGTTGTCTGACCACCTGCCACGGGCTGAGCTGGTGCTGGCACGGTTGTTTCAACTGGGCGATGGGGTGACGGTGGCAGCACGGGAACTCCAGGAGCAGCTGCCTGTTGAGGCTGATCAGCATTAGGATCAAACACGCCCATGCCCGAACTTTGTTTCAGTTGTTTTTGTCGTTTCAAAATTTCTTCAGGGTTGGTGGTGATCAAACCATGTTCTTCTGGACTTGCAACAACACGCAGTGCAACATGGTTCTGGCCAGCAAAAAATATACCTTCTCCCACATCAGCGGAGATGAGTAATTGTCGTTCTCCTTGAGAAAGATAGAATGTTTCAGCCAAAACGGGGATAGAAGCAGTAGACTGCTTCATCAAGAACTGAATTGATGCGTTGGAAACAATTGCTTTACCGTAGTCATTATGCAAAAAGTCCTCTACGTCCTGAGTAATTGTGGTGATTCCAAGGTAGTATTTTCGAGCGCGTTTGACCATTGAGTGGATGAAAGAAGCAGAATCAGGATGCTTCATGAAGTACCAAGCCTCATCAACAATGAGCAACCGTCTCTTAAGCCGTTTTTTTACTCTAGTCCAAATGAAATCGAGAATGATATACATTGCGATGGGACGCAACTCTTCTTCCATTTCCTTAACAGAGAACACCGTCAGCTGTTTGGTAATGTCGACATTTGATTTCTGGTCCAGAATTCCTCGGAAGGAGCCAGTAATGTATTTTTCTAACCGTGCGGCTACGTCGTTAGCGGCTTCATTCTCCATACCAATTAAGGCTTTATAGACGTCTTCCATTAATGGCGGCTCATTTGTTTGAGTGGCTGGATCGGGAGTAATGCCTTTTGCTTTGTATGCAGCAACCAGAGCACGATCAAGCAGTGCATCTTGTTGCGCCGTCATTTCTCCCAACATGACTTTGAGCAGACCGTGGATTGAAATAATTTTTTGCCCCAGCTCATTTTCACCCTCTTCGTAAAGGTTTGAGAGGTCAAATGGATTAATCTTAGCGTGAGAGCTGAATGTAAAGTTAATGTACTCACCACCAACTGCCTGACATAGGTCTTCGTACTCATGTTCTGGGTCGAGCACGATAACTTCACAGTCAAACATCAACTGACGAAGAATTTCTAACTTAACCGTATACGACTTACCAGCACCCGATTTAGCAAAAATCAACATGTTGGCGTTTTCCATCTTAAATCTGTCAAAGATGACGAGCGAATCATTATGCTCATTAATGCCATACATGATTCCAGTTTCCATTGTGAGCTCTGAGGAGGTGAAGGGAAAGGTTGTGGCGAGTGAAGTAGTATCCATGTTACGAGTAACCAACAGCTTATCTCGTCCCATTGGCAGAGTGGTTTTGAAGCCCTCATCCATTTGAAGCGTGGCTTTTTTTGAGACTATCAACAGGGAACCGAGCGATGATTGAATTGCTTTGGTAACACGATCTAGTTCTTCCTTGCTTTGTGCCTGGATTGTGACATATAGACCGAACTGAAAAAATCTCTCCGAGCCTTTTGCCAGCTCTTCTCGAATAAATCGAGCGTCCTCCAGTTTTACTTCAGTGTTAATATTGCTAATTTTGCCAGATCGCAGGTCAGACTGAATTTCAGCCTCCATTTCCGTGATTTTTCGCTTGAGGTTGTCCAGAATTTCCGCAGAATCAACAGGGAAGATGAACATGGAAACGTTAAGCTGGTGAGGAAAATTAATGAGAGGAGAGAGCCAGTTCGCAGGTACGCTGCGCGGATATCCAGCAACAAACAGCGTGCGTGTGTAGGTAGAGTTGATTTTTTGATACGTGAAGTCAACTTCAATTGCCTCTGGTGCGATGATGTCCTGGATAGTGACGAGTCCTTGCGAAAACTCCTTTATCTTCTGCATTTCTCTCTGAGCAAATGCGGCTTCATTCTCAACAGGTTGCCCAGCTGAAGCCTGGTTGGGGTCAG
>CAZBTU010000002.1:31299-58951 GCA_964494905.1 uncultured Pseudomonadales bacterium
GCAAATGCGGCTTCATTCTCAACAGGTTGCCCAGCTGAAGCCTGGTTGGGGTCAGGCGTTTTTTTGAAAAATGGAAGTGATTGTAAGAGGCTCGGCATTTAAGTTGTTAGTTTAGTATTGGCATTAAATTTCTGGCAATGGCTGTGTTACTGTTTGAGCGTCTCCCGGAGCGGTTGCTAAGGCTGGAGCTGGGGTGGCTGAAGCCATTGTTGGTGATGTGGCAGGATCTGCACCCAGTTGGCCGATCGTTTGGTTTATAGCATTTTGAGCCGCTGCTTCTGGAATGGCTGTTGGCGCTGCTGTGGGGAGTGTACTATCAGTTACAGGAGGAGGTGTAACAGGAGCCGTTGGTGTTGGAAGTCCACTTTGAGTAGGGGGGACTAGGGGTGTTGGGATAGTCATGGATGGTTGGACAGGCGGAGCATTGTTCTCGCTTGGCAAAGCGGTACTTGGTGCAGTTGGAGTTGGTTCTGTTACAGCGACTGCTGGTTCAGGAGTTGATGGCGTTGGCATACTAGTGGGTGGCGTTGGTTGGGGCGCAGCTGTTTCAGTCGTCGCGTCATCACGAGTGGGCATTTGGGTAGGTTGGTAGGCCATTGATTGTGGACTCGTTGGTGTTGGATTTCCACTTGGTGGGGCAGAGACAGGTGCTGCTGGAGCATCTACTGTTTGGGTCTGGGCTTGGTTCCCAGATGGTGTGGAGGGAAGGGTGTTCATAAGTGATCCTTCGATCCCCGCCGTAACGAGCGGGGTAGTGTAATTACTAGAGTCAGCTAACTGCTGGCCTTCGGCAGCTTCTGGATTATAGCTAACATAAAACAACTGAATGATTTCTTGACTGTTGAGTTGTCGGGAAAACAAACCAATTCTGGCAAATTGAGAAATAAGATGATCGCGTTTGGGTTCCAAGATATTTCGAGCTTTTTCTAGAACCACATTTTTTTCGACAGAACTAATATCAAACGTTTTCGTTCCAGGCACTACTGTCGAGGGGGGGAGGAGGCCGAGCTCGATAGAAGAAGCGGGGATGCAGACGTAGAATTTTTTATCAAGGACATTTCGGTCATGAATAAGATTCCCGACGAACTCACGATAGGCTCTTATTCTTTGTTTCATGATTTTTGTCGGAGCAATTTCTTCTTGTTCTCTCAAGAGAAGTAAGTATCCAGTCACGTCTTTTGTTTGTGATTTGATGACTATTTGAATTGGGTAGTTAATTGAGTTTAATAGACTAGCATAGGCATACATTACGCCGTCTTGTTCTTCTTCGGCCAACAATCCAAAGTTCATTGCATCAACAGTAATAATGACGGAAGTTGTGCCATCCTTCATGATCACCATATCATTGGTGATGTCATAAATGTCCAAAAACTGCTGGGTAGTTGACTGAATGGATTTTTCTATCATGGGCTGGCTATTCCCATACTAACGGTTTCTGACAACACGTACAAGTCTTGCATGGTTAAGCACTTCTAATTTCCATTGGTTGGATAATTTGATTAGAGACAACCAGTCGGTGGGGGGCAAATGAAAGACCGTCCTTTTCAACGAGGATAGTATACTCACCAGCCGATAAAGGGGTAGTAATAAAAAACTGTCCAAGTGCGTTGGTTTTGACTGCTCTCACAACACTGCCATCTGCAGCCTGAATATCAACAATAGCCTCTGAGATGAGATCGTTGTCTGGAGTTAAAACCATCCCAACCACTCTATTCGGTTCAGAGGGGGTAGTGGGAAAAGGTAGATCGCTATTGAACGAAACACCATCAGCTGTGTTTTGATTTGGAGAGTGCGTCAACTGAGCAACGTTGATAACTGTTGGCTGAAAAGTTGCCGGGGCGGCTTGTTCGGTAGGCAGTGTAGGTAGATCGAGTTGTGCGGTTACTTCGATAGGTTCCTGTACAGGTATGGAAACCTGCGGAGCCTCAACTGCTGTGGGTGAAAGAGGCGATTGAGTGGAAAGTGGGGGAGATGGATCAGGCACGGAGGCGTTAGCGACAACATCAGCTTGGGGGATTTCCAATCCACTTGTGTCAGATGGATTAGTCTCGGTATGGTTGTAGATAACGGTTTCCGATTGTTGAACAGGTCTGAGCTTGCGAACTCGAACGGACAAGTCGGGTTTTTCTGTTTGGATCGTTGGTTGAATGACTGGTGCAGATGTAGTGACGACTTGTTGGGTTGTGAAGGTAGATAAAATCTCAGCCACCCTTGATTGTTCGACAGCACTTAAACTAAACGCATCTTCATCCGGCTTGGAGACAGAAGTGAGGTAGTCTTTAATTCTCTGCCTTCGAGCAGGGGAGAGATCAACTTCTTGCTCAACAGGCGTGGCGTTGGTGTTTGTGTACAAGAAGGCTTTTGGGATTTGTGGGGTGCGTTTCCAGTAGAATTGGGTTGGTTTGTATAAAACCTTAAAAAAAGTAAAAATCCAATGATCGAGTGGTCGTTCTTCAATTGGCACAAAAGCAGCAGCTGCTCCCATAGCAATGGAAATACCAATCAACGGCCATTTAATCACCGCAATCAAGTTGGTATTGTATAAAATGACGCCCACCACACAACCGAGCGCAATTTCGCCGAACTGCTTCAGAGTCATGCTTCCAATAATGTGGAAGCGATAGTTAGTAATGTCTTGCGGGATTGGATGTTCTCGCATCTGTACTATGATACCAAGTTTTTATTGACCTGTTGTGGGCGATTCAATAGCAGGGGTAACAAGGCTGATGTCATAGACAAGATTATCTTCGGTGACTGCTGTGCCTGAAAAAGAAAAATAGGGGAAAATAGCTTGGGAATCGGGGATAATCCGGTATTGAAGTTCAACTTGATTGAGTTCCAGGGTAGTGATATCGGAAATGGAAAGCTCCTCTTGTGCGTTGGAAAAAGCAGAAGTAATTGATGCACTCTGATTTCTAATATTGCCGATTGCCTGTTCAATGTTGAGTGGTGAGGTTTGAGTGAGTAGCGTTGGCTGAGCAGGGACTGGGTAAAAAACCGCGCTTATTACTTCATACTCATTATTAACCATTACTTCTACAAGTGGTTGAGCGGAGTCATTATATAAAAGTGGAAAGTTGTCCAGTTGAAGGATAAAGGGAATTAAAACAGCTTCTGCGGTATCTGGGGTGGCTTCAACTTCGTGACTGATATACGAAATGGCTGTTTCATCAGCCTGTAGATTGTTCAAACCAACCTGGTTTGTTAAAAAAGTTAGAGCAGTTTCCATGGCTTGAGTCAAGATAATCGGTTGTTCTACTGGCAGAGCAGCAATTTGTTCTTCGATTGGCTCATCTTTGTAGTATGCAATTGTCTGTTGCCCAACGTTGTACTGCACTGAAATCAACCTGTCCGGATCAATCCACTTGTATCGTAAGTTTGACCCCTCCTGAGGGCGCAAACCGAGTTTTTGAGCCAATGACTCCGCTTGTTGCAATGGGTCTGAAGTCGCCCCGAGTGTATAAACAGCAACGGTGTCTGGAAGAGTGGGTGGGGAACCAGTGAATCTAACAGTAGTCAACTTGGAAAGGGGAATAGTAGGCAATGCTAGTGGTGGTAAAGGTGGTTCGAGTGAAGTGTCTAGTGGTTGTGGTTGGGGGGTAAGGAGAATGAAGATACAGGCAAGAAAAAGGAGGGATCCAACGAGTGAAATCCAGGGATTCCTAAGCACAAAATAAATTACCCGTTTAGCCGTTGGCAGTTTTTGTGGTTCGGGGGAAAAATCTGAAGTAAACTGATTTTGGTTGGGGGTGAAGGCAGCCTGCATGAGTCCTTCCATTGTACACGTTTACAGATTGACGATGCGTTGTTATTCAGTCCAGATCAAGGGGTTGCGGGGTTAGGACACTCAACTGGGCTAATAAATTTATTCACCAATGATTTTTCATCATCGACAGCATCCTGGCGTTCTTGGTCGCTTAAAGGCAGTATGCTGAGAAGGTCGGGCCCTACCACTTCATAGTGTAAGTGTTCGCCTGTTGATTTACCGGTTCGTCCAGCATTCCCCAATGGCTGTCCAGCCCGAATGGGAATGTTTTCGTTGGTAGTTTCAACAAATGTAGTTTGATTAATGATCACTTCTTGGGTGTTGCCACTCGAATCTTGTGTTTGAATTTTATCGACAAAGTTATTTAAGTGGCCAAAAATAAGTGCAAAGTTTGGTGTGACAACAATCACGTGGTTCCCTAATTGCCTTCGGCTTGCAGAACCATAGTTGAGGGGGTAGAAGCTGGCCTTACCGGCAAACGGGGAAAATACGGGTGGGTTATTGCTGGTCCCGATGTCAATTGCGGTACCAGGTCCTTTGAAGCCGGCAATATTCCCATCCCAAGTATCATGAGGTCCGTTTCCTAGAGCCGGCCCGTAAAACCTAAAGACTGTGATTGTGCCTGTGGTTGGCCAGCAACCTTGAATACCAGGCAAAAACGGGATGTTGTTTCCTGTTCCACCAGCTCTCCCGGGGAGTGGAACAAGGAATGCGCTGTAAATGGTAAAAATAGTCACGAAGCTCATGAGAAACATGATCGACAGAGCCGCAAATGGGGCCGTGGTAGCAATGGAAGCGCTAGAGACACTGGCTTTGAGTGCTTGAGCAATTCCAGGATCAGGAACGGGCGGTGGAGTGGGGCCTTCGGGAACACGGTACGAGTATGGGTCAGGGCCACCTTCAGCTGGAGAAAAGCTGTTTGGTGATTGGTTGGGAGTAAGTTTGGGAGCTGTAGTTCCAGGCTTGGGGGTGGGAGCAGGTTGTGGTGCTGGTTTGGGGGTTGGGCTGGCTGTAGGTGCAGCACTTGAGCCAGCAGCCGTTCCAGCATTTGCAGCGTTGTTGATGTACATTTCACCAAACAACCCTGCAAACGTGCCCACGCCAGTACCAATTGCACCACCAGTAATCGCTCCACCACCAATACCGGAAATAAGAGCGGGAATGGTAAGAGCACCTCCACTCGCGACAGCAGCAGCGGCAGCAGAAATGCCACCAATAGCTCCACCAGCAACTGTGCCGATTGAGCCACCAAGCAGCGCTCCCAATCGCGCACCTCCAGAAGTCAAAAGTGCAATGCCGGTAGTCCCCAAACCACCAGCAATGATCCCCCATGTTTTTTTGCGGCCAATAACTTTTTCTGATGCAGCTATTCCCAAAGCAGCAGCTTGCCCCAATGGAATTGCACTGAGCAAACCCTTTGCACCTGCAGAAAGACCTCTGAGACCAACTTCAGTTCCGGCATTTTGAATAGTGTCTGTGAATCGACCTTGAGGCGTCGAGCTTTTTCTACCGAATCGAGTTCTAAGAGAAGTGACGATGCCACCACCGCCTTCTTGTTGTCCCGTAGCGCGTTCATCAGCCTGGTGGAGAGAAAGGACGCTCGTTTGTTGTGAGACTTGAGCAGGATCAAGTCCTTGTTCTTGGGCAATCGCTTGTTTTTGTGATTCTGGGACTTGTTCCCAATAGTTATCAACTATAGTTTGCCTGAGATTGAATGCTGCAAAATCAGATCGAAGTTCTGCCGCCTCCATTTGCAGAGATGGGTCGAGTTGGATTGCTTGTTCAAGTGCCGCTAACCCAGAAGCTACTTTAGCTGAGTATGCAACTTGGTCAGCTAAAACACCTTGTTGTAATTCAGTGAGAGCGGAAGAGGCAGCTTGTATTTGTGCCTCTGCCCGAGTAGCAGCGGAAATCTGTTTGCTTAGGTCTGCAAAAAAGTTCTGTGGCAATAGGTAAATTGTCAGTGGGATCGGGTTTTTTGCCGCAGGATCGTCGCTATAGCGGAACTGCTCCCCAGTGATTTTGCTCAGTTCCTTGAGTGCAGTAGCTTGTTCTGGTAGAGAAAGTGAACGCCAAAAATCACCATAGTACTGTTGAACTTTGCCGTATTGGTTTTTAGCTTTGTTAAATAAGTCTTCTTTATCTGAGCCTTTGGTTGTAAGTGCTTTGGTAAGAGCAGCAGCTCCTTCTTCGGTGTCGGAAGCTCTATTGTAGTTTTTTATGACGCTGCGAAACGCGTCCACCTGTTTTTGAAATCCCTTGTCGGCCAAGTTGGGCGCCACCGCTTCGAATCTGGCAAAAAGCTCTTTGTCTGCGGCAACGAGTGTCAGCTCACTGGCGTGGCATTGTGTGTATAAAAGAACAATGTTTCTCAGTTCTGCATATTGTTCTGGTGAGAGATTTTCAGTAATTCCCAGAATTTGAGCCAACAGCTTTGAGTCATTGGCATCAAGATGCTCGAGCATTTCTACGATGGCTTTTGGGCCTGAGGCCTGGACCATGGCAGAGATTGAGTTTTCAATAGTTTTGTTTAAACCGGTGTCATCACGGCCGAGTACTTTTTTTAGTCCTTTTTCAAACTCAGCTTTTGTATCAAATGCGCCGGCAACGCTGCCCAGCATTTTGATCTGAAACTCACGAACCATTTTTCTGCGCTCAGCAAAAGAGAGTTTGGGGATAGTATCGCCATACTTTTCTTTGATGAAGGCACGGGCTTCGTTGAGAAAATATGCGCGTTGGGTTTCGGAGAGATCATCAATTGAAAAGTTGCCTTGAGCGGCGGCCAAAAAGGAGGCAGTATTAGCGAGTAACCCTTCGTATGAAATGAGCAAGGCTCTTTTTTCATGATCAGCTGTAGCTTTTAGTTCATTTCTTTGTTCAGTAGTGAGGTTATCCGTTTCTTCAGAAGACTCGCCGCCACCAGTGTCATCTGATGACTGACGCTGTCCTGCAACTTTGGCTGTGGCAGTTTCTTGGGCTTTTGGTTGGTCTGGTTCTGGTGGGGTGGTTTCAACCTCAGTTTTTTCTTCGGCGGTTGATTCTGTTTCTTGGGTGATTGTTTGGAGACGAATTCTTAGTTGACCGGATAGGAAATTGCCAAAATCAACAATGCGATGTAACTCTTTATACAACTGTTCCTCTGAATACTGACCAGGACTGCCTTGACTGGCAACCTCATCCAAGTAGTGAATGACTGATTGCTGGTCAACAAAGCCGTTTAATTGTAATTGGTTGGCAACTTGAGCCAGCATGGTCGCAATATCGGTTCCGAACAATGTCCGTTCTGGATTGGTAACTGAGCGACTATTGCGGGGTTGATCTGTGGTGTAGAGTTCTTCATTTTGTGGGCTAAACAGTAGAGGTAGTACAATTTTTTGGTCAGGTAAAATCTGCCAGTGAGCATTTTCGTACGTAAAAAGACTGCTCAAATGGCTGACAATCCGCAGTAGTTCCCTCAAATCATCTGGTGAAGTGGGGTTGAGTGGCTTGATTTTTTTGAGGTCGCGAAACGAAACGGTGCTGACTAGAGCAGCCTGAGGTGTAAGAGGATTGGAGTCTTGTTGACTCGTATCAAACATGGCTCATACATTATACCCTGGCAGGTGAGTGTTGAGCTAGAGTGGTGAATGGGTGAAACTAGCTTGATGAAAGTAGGCGACAAACTTTTACAGTAATGAGCCCAAAAAGTAGCTCAAGGTGATTGGTGGTAGTGGGGGTTTGGCAGTATTCAACTTTCCTGATTTAGACGTTTTTTTGGGTGCTTTTAAACTGGGCTTGGCTGGTAGACTGGGTTGTGCAGCTGGCTGGGGCAACTGATCAGCTTGCTGTTCACACCAGATACACCAACCACACTCGCCTATCCAGGTTTTTTCTTTGACCGCTTGTGTACCAAACATCTCTTTGCGTTTGCACAGGTCTTGTTGAACACACACGCCTTTGAGCCATTTTTGAGCTCGTTTTTTGCCGACAATTTCAGTTAGCTGTTTTTCATTGAGTATCCCTGATTGTAGGGAAGAAAGCAGCTCGGCAGAGTTCTGAGTGAGTAGTTCAATGGGCGCACGGGACAATCCAAGCAGACAATCGAGCCCAGAAACGTCAAATGATTGAAAAACTGAGGGCAGGACATTTCCAGCGGAAAGTAAGAAGTTCTCAATGGGTTGATGACGCGTATTTTGATAGTGGGCTTTCAGTGTGTTGAGGGTTGAATGGGTGATTCGTTCCCGAGCAAATGTGGCTTTGAGAACAACGTTTTCCAAAACACCAGCTAAGAAAGAAAGGTTTTTTTCGGTCAACGTAGGAGTGTCAATTATCTCTGACTCCAATACTTCAGCAACGTACTCAGCCAGATGGGAAAGTGACTGTTCAGCTTTCGACAGAGACCGTGACTTGAGTATTTGCTCAATCCTGCTAAAAAATGTGAGTGAGTTCTGGATATCGAGCAGGACTTGTTGTGCTGATTGGAGTTGTGTCTGGGGGGGGAGTCCAATGAGCTCAGCCATCAACACGTTTTCTGACTGAGTTTTTCTTGATTCCTTGGGTTGTTGCAGCAACTGTGTTGCAGCACCTGATCCAAGTTTTGAGAACTGTCGCAGCAATTGCTGGTGGGTGACCTGCACCATGTGTTGATCGTGCAGGAGTAACCACTGCTTGGTGGTAGGGTTGTAGGCTGGTTGAACTACCACCAACACACTCATACCGCCTTCATGAACAGGGGAGCTTGGCATGCAGTAGAACTGTTTCTGTCCCACCCAAAGGGGAGTGCGATATTTGACTGAGAGTTTTTTCGCTGCTGACTTGGTGAGAAGCTCACTCGTTTGTTGCCAGCCGAGTGCCGCTAATTCTGGCTCAGTTGGTGATGGTTGCTCGACGGGAAGCGATTGTTGTAACCAATCAACCAGACGAGCAATTTGCTGTGCTTCTTTGCTATAACGAGCTTGTAATAGGGGATCCGACACAGTTGGTGATGAGACCTCGAGGACATCTGGGCGCACCTGGTAACGAGGGTCGAGAATCTGAACTCGGTTTTGGGGTAGTTCAATTTTATATGCTCCAGAAGTAATGGGGAGGCGTAAGTACTCAGATTGAATCGACTGAAAGTGCCAAAACAAAAGCTGCTGTCTTTCTTTGGTTGTCGGGAGGGGAAGGACTTCTGTCAAACAAAACCTCAGGAGTGTAACTACGCCAGCAAGTTCTCGAGACTCGATGTCTGACAGTAGCTTGAGAGCAGTTGTAAGTTTTTCAGGTGGCAGACGAGCGGGTTCAACACAGATTGAGTTCAGTAGTGACTGGGAGAGCTGAGCAGGAAAGTCAACTTTTTGTTGTATTTGGTTGGTGATGAACAATTCCTCTTTGGATTGGTGAAACACAGTACTCCTCTATAGCAACACATTGTCTAGAGGAGCATACGGGTGAGTGGTTGACGAAAGATAACTCTAACCCGATGCTCGTCGGTTACGGCGCTGCTGGCGATTGGGTATTCGCACAACAAAAGCCGCCATTTTCGAAGATCGGACTTTGACCGTTGCGGCACAGTTCCGGAGTTACACCGGATTCCACGAAAAATGTACTAGATGTATACCACAGTTTACTTCTTGAGAGCAAGTGCAATACTAATGGTATAATTGTGAACAGAGTTTTGACATGAGTATTGAACAATTACAACCAACCCCAACTGTCTCTGAA
Organism: uncultured Pseudomonadales bacterium; assembly: GCA_964494905.1. GTDB lineage: Bacteria > Patescibacteriota > Microgenomatia > UBA1400 > PJMF01 > CAZBMX01. Next base: position 40,748 of record CAZBTU010000002.1, read on the forward strand.
GCCGTTATAAATCGGGCTTTGGATTTGTTTGAAGCAAACCCAAATTTTGAAACAGCTGGTGATCTGGCAGACGTCCTCGAAGAGCTCATTCGCTTGCCTGAGAGTGAAATACCAAAGTATCAACCCGTCATTGAGTCTGTCATTGCAGTTGTTGAGGGCTTATCTGAAGCTGACGGCATGTATGAGGCTTCAGGTCTGCAAGATGTCAACGCGATGCACATGATTGGGTGGCTTAAAACACTACTCATCAGACTTGATACGGTGTTAGCTCAACAGCCTCCACAAACACTTCAACCACCAAAACCCCAACGACAAACCAGGAAAGCGCATCTTGCGGGACAGCGAGCTAGTACATCACCTCAAGCGGTTGCTCCGCCCCAAGCACCTCCTCCACCAGCTACCCCAGAGCCACCTAAACCAGCTGAGAAAACACTGGGAGAGCAGCTTGATGAGTTGCGAACACAGGGTGAAGTGACCAACACCGAGCTGAGTGCGAAAATCACAGCTCTTCGCTCTGATCCCGTCTACCAAGCTTTGTTAGCAATGCCTCCCACAGTAACTGACACCCAACTGCAGCCACTCAGAGCTCAAGTGGACGAAATAGCTGACGATGTTGAAAATTTGCAGAATTATATTCAAAGAGTCACCTACATTACTGGTAGATTAACAGCAACGACACTCTCTGATATCGATAAACTTGCCAGACTTGAGCAAGGTGTAAAAAAACTGAGTAGCGCTTCGAGGCAAACAGAACTTTCGGTTTTTGTCAAAGATTCTCGCGAAAAAATTGAAACTGCCTCGTACTATCTGTCACATCCAGATTTCGTTCGACTTCGGCAAAAATTCTCAGATGTGTACTTTGATCGCTGGAAAACTCAACCAGTGGGGAGTCGAGATAAGACCATATATCAGGGATTGCTTGACTACTACACTGAGCTTTTCGAAATGACCGATGATGTGGAAGTAGACGCTCGGGTTGCTGGTGGCGATGCTGGAGTTGCTATTCAGAAATTAGCTGATGAACTCAAGGGTGAACGCTCAAAGCGAGTGTCTGAAGTATATCAGTTTTGGCCACAAATGTTCAACACTGTAGATTGTTACTATGATGAGTTTAACCCAACTTTTGGTGTCTCATATACCAATGATGTTGCTCGACATAGAATCATAGTACGAAACTTCAGTGGCACGCTCGCTGATGCTGACTTGGTGATTCGGTCGATACAAAACACGCTTAGTAGAGCTCAGCGATCACTGAATAAAGACCCAGAAAACTGGTTTTTAGCAGAAAAGCAGTTTAGCAACTACCTTAATAATGTGGTCTGGGACTTGGCTGAGATGCTTATTGAGCAGATGGAGGCTAAAAAGAAGGCATTGCAAGAAAACGACAATAGTAAATCAGGCAGGGAGAAAATCATTAAAGATATTGCCGATTTTCTTTTGGCAGCTGAGCGCAACCCTGGGTACACAGTCAGCACTTCTGTCAACGAAGTCAAGGACTCCTACGTTCAAGCAAAGCGGTTGTTTGCGACCTATGAATCAAAGAAACCACCGACCGCAGAATCGCTTGCCGTAAAAGAAAAAATCGTTTTTACGTACTACAAGCTTTATAGAAGAGTGCTGTTCTTGGAGTTAGAAAAACACGAGGGTTCCAATACTCCAGCCAGCAAGATCATGTTCGACCCGATTTTTGAAAGAGTTATTCTCTTAAACATGGAGAATTTGGTCGCAGAACTAACTGGTATTACTATGGCGAGCGTTAATGATCTTGAGCAAATGTTGAAATCAGGTTCAACGAATCCACACGCTGTTACCATCGATACGGCAATTAACGCAGCAGTAGGTCAACTACCTGGTGGATCAAACCAAAAATGGGAGCAGTTAGTGCGCGATTTATTCGATGTCCGTATCGAATACGTTAACCGCAAGTTCACTATTTACAGTTGGACACATTTGCTTCCGATCATCTTAGGTGAGAATGGACGAAAATATCCAGAGGGTGTAATTCCTGATACTCATCCAGCGATGCTAGTGGTACAACGATCACTTCGTGGTGGATTGCGTAATCCTGAGTTTGGCGTGGTTTCAAACCCATTGGTTGAGAAAGATAGAAAAAGCCATCCGATCAGTACCACGTCGGTTGGTCATCGTGAGCAGGTTACCTATGATGCCACCGTGTTTGGTGAAGTCTGGCGAGTGCTCGATAGGTGGGCGACTGAAAAACTCACTCTGTATGGGAGTAACAAGGCCGTGATCCAAACGGACTCACTCCACCAGATAGAAGATCCGCTCGTCCACGACATCATACGCTACCTGAAAGATCGAGCAACAAAACAAGGACAAGATCCAACTATCTATGTTTACAACGACGTGTTGCGCGCATACCGTAACTGGGCGATGACTACATTTCATCAGTCTGCTCGTGCAAGAAGAAGTGCAAAGGGAGCAGACACAATCTACTATGAACATAAATTTGCTGATTACAACGCTCAATATAATCTGGCTGGTACGCTTAATTGGTATCCCCAGATGGCGGCTATGTTGTTTGCTTTACCACTGGAGCCAGGATCACCGGAAAAATTCAACCCTCTACCAATTTTGTTAGGCGACGATGACTTTGTGAAACAGTATCAAGGGTACTTATCCCGCTTTTCCCCATTACCTCAGGGTTATTCGGCAATGGTTGGTCAAATGGCTAGTAAGGGTTGGCTCGAAAGGGTCAATGGAGTTCCAGCTCAGATGACTGCGAGTCAAAGTGCGAAAGCGGCTGAGCGACTGCAGACGGAGGGTTGGTCAACCTATGACTTTCTCCTTTCACCATTACTGAGTATGCATGATGCTACTCAAGTACAAGCCTGGAAAGACTCTGTAGATGCAACTGGGCGATGGGTTCGTGTACCGGCTCCTGAAAACGATTATCCCGAGTACTTTACAATGACCCCCCTGTTGGGTACGGTTTTCTTACGTGATAAAGACGGTAAGGTACTATACTACCCTGATTCTGTTGGTGCCGACGGCACTGTATATAAGGGGAGGCCGGTATCATATCTTGATAGACAGGACGAATGGGGAGAAATAATGTATGAGTCACTGCCTTTTGAAGAAGGCACGACTGATTTGTTGAACGTATTGAGCAGTTTAGGCACGAATGGCGCCAAGTTCTTAAATGACTTCCTCAAATCCAAAGGTGTGGTTGAGACATTGAAGAATGGTCAAGACGTTGCGTATTGGAAAAACCAAGCCAAGTATGCCATGATTCACTTCCCGAGTTGGGGAATAAACGTAGCTGCGGGTGAGAGTAAAGATAAGGTTTTGAGGAACATGGTTATTACCCAAATCGTGTTTACAGTTGCTCTGATAAAAACCGACCCGAGTGAGAAGGATTTCTGGGGGCATCGTCAGCTTCGTGACTTTTTAAATAGTTTAGTTAATGTTAGTCACGCAATTTCCCAGGAAACTTCAGATGTTATTTACGAAACAGTAATGGCTGCTAATACCTTCAGAATTGGTACAGCTAACTTTATGCGAGCATTCCTTGATAACTTGCAAAAACGATTCGCATATAGCGATAAGTAGAGCGTTCATTGAACACAAATATCTGCTGATAAGCAATGGTTATTCGATAAGCGGAAAAATGGCACTCTGCCTAACTTACAAAATTTCGGACTGTTTGAGAGTTTTACAACTTACCACAACCAGGGTTTCTATCGCAGTCCGCTGGAGTGGAATGTTGAATCAAAAAAGGAGTTGTGAGTGGAAGTGTTGCCGACGAGAATTCAAGCGGTTTGGTTCGGGAACTATCAACAGCTGCTTGTCCTAGCAATGCCTCATGAACTACAGTGTTAAACTTGGGAGGAAATATCATAGCCTGCCTCCACCTGGATTTGTGGTAGCTTGAGTACCCCTTGGTGTGTTAGCTTGAGTAGTTGTACCTGCTTGGGTTCTCTGTCCAGTATTGACCAGAGCTTGATTGTAGAGACCAAGTCGAGCCAAGAATCGTTTTGAGAACTCGTGGTCAGCAATTTGCTTTGCAGCGCCCTCACTTTGTCGCAGCTTGTCTAAGCTACTACCAACAACTTGATAAGCAAGCTGTTGTCCAGCTTCCTGTTTACCAATACGCCAAGCATCTTTGATGAGTCCCGGTGCCATCTTCAATCCTGTTGGAGCTGCGCCACCAATCAGCGCACCTCTTCGAGCTCCAGCTCCGAATGTACCACCTCTTGCCATATTCCACAAGCCACCAATACCAGCACCAGCTGCAGCGCCACCAACAGTTGCCCCAGCATAGAGACCAGCTTTGGCACCAGTTTTGGCCACACTCTTAGCGCCGCGACCTACTTTGCCGTACACCTTACCAACGCCTGGGACGTATTTATTACCATTCCATGCTTCCTGTGTGTTTGCCTTGGCCCAACCGAGAATTTGTGTACCGAGACCATCCTTGGCACCGACAGCTTTCTTGGTTTCTTTGACAATCTCGGGCAATGCGATGATGAGTGCTAGACCCATCAAGCTAGCAATTGCGCCTGGTTGTCCGCGAGCAATCAAGAATGGTGGCATAAAACCACCTTCGATTCCATTGGCAGCCTCAGTAAACTCATAGAACAACACAACAACCATCAAGACCATCGGGAAGGCAGAAAGGTTACCCAGCAAGTCCCATAGCCATGGCCAAAATGGATTTTTACCTGGAATGGCTCCCATCATCAGAATGATTGGGGAAGTGACAACACTGACAACGATACTCGCATAGGATTTAAGCAGCTCAAAAAAGAGCTTGAAAGTGCCAATTACTACAATAACTGCTAGGACCAGAGTCATCGTAATACCACCAGCAACGCCGAAACCTCTGACGATTGAGTTAACTTCGTTGGCTCCTAGGGATGCGATGATGTTGGTGGCGACGTCAATATTTTGGCGAAAGTCGACGGTAGCGCCCCAAAGCGTGCCAGCAAGTTCTATGATGTTGTAGTTCACAATGTTGGGATTATTAGAAAATGTTTTGGAAAAAATTCCCAAGATTAAGAACATCGAAAGGTACATCAGGTCGATCATGAAACCGGCGATAGCGTAGGAAAAGGTGACAAAAAGCAAGCTGACGATGATGGTGGGAATGGCTTGCTGAGCGGTAACGGCAGTCTGTCCTGAAATTTTTGCACGGAACATGATCAAGAAACCAATGATAATAAATATGATCACAAAGAACATGTACGCGACGTTACGGAATGTTTTCCATAGTTCGAGAACAGGGTCAAGTGAAGCAAAACCAATGCCTTGAGCATAAGCTGGGGTACTGATGTGAGCCGAGTTGAGAATGTCGGCTACATATGTTTGTGTATTGGCAACAGGATTGCCATACATGGCGCCAATCCCGTAGCTGATGCCACTAACAAAAGAGTTGCCAACGTTTGCCACAGGCGTGGTGGTGTTCAGCCCTGGAACAGTAGTGCCACTGCTTTTAGGATTAATCTCACCCATAGCAGTTCGGCTGAGTTCAATGGAAATGTAGCGACTGACGTTGAAAACCAAGCATTCCAGCGAAGGGTTAGAACAATCCCTGATGGCAGAGTAGTACTCTTGCATCTGGGCGATATCGTATGAAGCGCTCCCGGCAGAGGGACCTTTTGTGTTGCCAGCAGCTGGAGCACCAGTGTTTCCAGTGAGTGGGTCGCCTTGTCCACCTTGGGCTAGAACTCGGGTAGCAGAGCTTGTCGCAAGTACTACAAGCAACAAAACCACTATCGCTAACAGAGAAAAGCGTTTCTGCATGACTGTGACAATTATATCAGAAACAGTTGAGAGAAATGCAAGGGAAAGTCTGGCTTTTCTGACTGTTTGGGCTTGGCACCGTGCTTGCACGAGCGCACCTTAGCCTCTTGCTGTCCGTTCTGGGAAATGATATAAAGTTCATACAACTCAGACAAACCACGTATGATTGCAGCAGAACAAATCAAAGAAGTTCAAGAATTACTCTCCGCCGCTCAGACGGTTTTTGTGATTTACGGCAAGAACCCATCAGTTGATCACCTTGCGGTTGCCAATGCTTTGTATTCAGGAATAGAACAGTTAGGCAAGGAAGTCTTTTTGTTTTCCCCAGAATTGCCAAGTGAGAACAAACTTGAAACTTTTTCTAAACTTACCGCCACCCAGACAGAATTGGGAAATCAGAACCTCGTGGTTAGCTTTGAGTACTCAGAAACAGCAGTTGATAAAGTCAGTTATCACATCGGTGAAGAAACAAATCGGTTTTACCTCACCATCAAACCCCAAAAAGGTGCTGTTCCTCTCTCAAGCGACAAAGTCGAGTTTTCGTATTCAGGTGCTCAGGCTGATTTAGTCTTCATCATTGGCGTATCACAGCTTGAGGCAATGGAGCGAATTTATGTGGGGTATGAGAACTTTTTTGAAACAACTCCGATTATTGCTATTAGCAGCTTCACTCCCGACTATGGAGTGATTCAGCTCAACACCAGCGGCACTCCCAGCATGAGTGAAGCAATGTCGCCATTACTGTCACAGTTGCAGATCACTCTCGATGCTGAGTCGGCCACAGGTTTGCTGCATGCGATCGAAGAAGTAACAAATGGGTTGCAGTCTTTATCAGCACTCCCAGAGACGTTTGAAGCCGTTGCGCAGTTAATGCGACTTGGGGCTCGTCGATTGAGAAGAACTCAACACTCACAATCAATAAGACAAATAGCGCAGCCGGGATCACAAACAATGATAGCCAGACAGCCTGACCAGGACTTGGAACCAACCATCGTTGCTGAGCGTGCTCAGCCAGCCCAGACATCGGTCTCAACCCCAACATCAGCTCCAGCAGCAAGTGCCCCTCGTAGGGATCAGCGTCACAGGCACCACAACAAAAAGAAAAAGCTAGTTGACGGAGGCTTGGATTATCAGCCGAGCAGTTCAGTTTCGCGAAATTAAAAAAGGTGTTTGCTAGTTTTTACGATTATTTGATCTGCGCGCTGTTATGCTTTGGCAATTTTTTACCGTTGTTCGTGAAGAATAATATCTATGGGGCCGTCCATATTCCACTCACGTGCTGTTTCTCGGTCAACATCAACCACCCAGTTTCTTTCAAGCAAGCAGGACACATCGTGTTTGGCAGCGACATCAATGACTAAAAATGGTCCTTGAATTGCTCCTCCTGGTCTTTGCATCCAGATTTCCCGACCAATATCACCGGCTCGAAGGAGTGCGACACAACCCTTGTACACCGGATCACTACCCTCACATGTTTGAATTTTATCTTGGGGAATTTGTCCCCATGCTTTGCGACTTGCCAATACTTGATCCATTAGACCTTGCCCATAGAACATGGCTTTGCCATGCCGAGGATCTTCAGGCACTTGTCCGGGGAAGCTGGAGAAAGGAGTGGGCTGTTCATATGGTGGATTGAGATTCTCTGCTTTAACGGGGTAGTTCAGGCCGCATTGACCAGTACCACTATTGCCGCCACCAGAGCCGGTTGGCGTGGCCACAATACCGCCAGCACAACGGCCCAACAGAAACTGTTCGGTTGTGGTGCACGAAGTCAGATAGGCATGGGCTTTGGTATACAGGGGGGTGAGTGCTAACTGAGCCTTACGCATCCAATACCCGAGTTGTGGGCCCGTCAACCCTAGTGAGCCACCACCTTCTTCTTGAAGGTTGAGAGCAAAATCTTTCTCTTTACAGATCCAACCCGGTAGGCCAGTTTGTGGGTTGATGCCTAGACTACAGTCTGTGGTGTCAGTGAATGTGTGATCGGCTGTTCCACCTCGATTACCAAAACTGCCGCCACTCATTGCAAACCGATCAGCCGGTGGGTCTGTGAACTCTTCTTTGATTTGCTGTTCACTGGTAAGGAATGTTTGCTTTAGGACATGAGTGACTTCGCCAAGTTCATATCCAATTGGATAGAGTAGGTAAAACTGGACTTCGGCGGTTCTGCCAATGTTCCAGCCTCTTTTAATGTCGTAGAGAGATATAACTTGCTGAGGTGTCTCAGTTTTCTGTTGGGAGAGTTGATGGATATTGTTTAAGAATAAATCGCGAAGTAAGGTTTCACCGAATCCATAGCCGGGATTGTACAGTAGGCCATTATTTTGTAACTGGGCATCAGAAATATGGAGGGTGCCGCTGTCTTCAATCTGGACAACTGGCTCGTCTTCCATATCAGAGCAGGAAGGGCTGTTTCCATTGATGATGTCAACTACAGACTTACCCAGTTCATCCTTGCATGCAGGACTTCCCACACCATCAACATATCCATATTCAGCTGTGCCTCCATTCACACAGTAGATTTTTGAACCTGGATTCTGGGCAGAAGCATTTTTTGCCTGCTGTGCAGTTGCAATGCGACGAGCATCAGCTTGTGGTTCGTAGACACCAGTTCGCATCTTTTCCGGAACTAGAGAATTTCTTGTCAGGATTGCAGGGTCATCCCAATATTGGTGGCCACTTTCTTCGCCTCCTCCTTTATTGGTAAGAATGTCTGGAATCTTAAACGCTGCGATGAGTACCTCATGGCGGGGGTCAACTTCAGGATCGCGCTCGGAAAAAAAGTTAAAAAGATCTGGAGGGTTAAATTTTTCGTATTCAATTGCTGCTACCATGAAGGCTAATCGATATGAGCGGTCAAGGTGAAGAGGTGTATTAAGTATAGCTGTCTGGAGTGGTGACAAACCGTACGATGCAGTTGGCGAAACACTATGGAACATCTGGTTGCAACCCTCAGAAATTCTTCCCTCACGGTACCCAGGGATAGCAACAGCAACTTTTTCAAGTAGGGTTTGCACAGTCTCATTTGTACCTGGGATCGGGCGAGGCAAGAGAGCACACTTAGAAGGATCAGTCAGGCGTTCACACATGAGTTGGACAGCAGTAAGCGTTCGGACCGACTGAATACATCGCTGGGTAGTGGTTACGATTGAGTTGATTGGAGCACTGTTGAGCTCTGCCTCAGTTGGTGTACCTACCCAATGGTCTTTGAATCCCCAGTACTCTTCCATCGAGTTCATCAAGAACCGCTTATCATCGACATCACGATAAATTGGAGTTCTGACGTTGGTCAAGTCTAGGTCATACTCGGAAATCGCACTGAGTCGGATGCCCCCATACAGATCGATAAACTTCTCCATGTTTTCGACAAGATTAATTTGGAGCTTGATTTCAGATTTTGGAGCGGCGCAGTAGGCTTCGTAGCCTTGACGAGCTAAGTCTGCTCGAATGTACTCAACTTTTCGCTCTGGAATGCTTTGTGCAGGCAAGATACCTCGAATAGGGTGCAGATAGTAGCGGTCAGAAATTGCGTCATAACCTGGGTAGATACTGGTGTCATAGCCGTAGCCGCTCTTGCCTTCACAGTTATCAGTTACCTCTGTGCCAAATTGAGTAAAAACTTTGCCGTTGACGTATAAGAGCCATTCGCCCTCGTCATTACAAACATTTCTAATCAGCGGTGTAATAAGTTGAGCACCAGTTTTGCCGGCCTGAGCTTGAATAAACTGAACAACTTTTTTTATATCAGTGTCTGGAGCGTCGGCTTTTCTGCCTTCTGGTGAAAGAGAAAACTCTGTCAAGTATAGTGTGGTGGAGATCTGTCCGTACCCAATTGTCTGGGTATCGGTTGTAAGGGGGTCGCATGATTCTGCTGTTGGCCCGAATGTACATCCGTAGGCATTCGCAGCACGATAACCAGCATTTTGGTAAATTGCCTCTATACCAGTTGCCGCATACTGTTGGAAAAACCCGGGAACGGGATGAATGCCGTTGTAGTAGTCGAGCGCGGCAGGTGAGACGTTGGGGAGATTGGCAATTTGGTTGTAGCCACTGACATAGGTACTAATACTGTTGCATTCATTAGGGTTGTTAATTTCGTTGCCGTACACTATCAAGGCATCAGGGCCAAAGGCTGCGCGAATTGCATTTACCGCCACTACTGGGGTGACGCCAGCATCGAATGGACTGCAGACATGGGTAAGTCTGACAATAGGGATAAAACCAGCATTCTTCACAGCATTAGCAAGATCAACTGATGCTGATTGAACGCTTGTGTTGATGTTCAGCAAAACTGTGACTGGAAATCCCGATCCAGCACCTTTGCTTTTTAGCATTTGAATAATAGAAATTTGCGCCCCGACATCACCTTCACCGAGATGAGTTCCCACTGCCTGAGCACTGGCTTTAGTGGGAAAGTAGAGTGCAACAAGAAATAGCGCAATAAAATGGAATGAAACGGTGAAGCTTAGGAGTAGGCGGCGAAGTGCTGTCACAGAGCTATTATACCTGAAAACTGTTGAGTCCAAGACAGTGAGTGCTCATTTGGTTCGATGAGGTAGATCACTCACGAAGTTGGGATAACAAATCGAGTAATGACATTAATACCGGTGAATGAGGCGATGAGTTCCAAAATAATGTACGCACTCAGTGAAACCACAATACCGACTACGGCAAATGTCATGGTACTCCTGGCACTTTCAGTATGTTTGCTGTTACCACCAGAGAGCAACCATCGAAACGAAGCGATAATGAACATCACGAATGCGGCTAAACCAATGACGGTTAAGGCAACAATGAAGATGTTTGCAATCAAACACTCAAGACCTTGAATGGTTGCGACATCTTTTGAGTTCTCGGTTGTGCCCACACAGAGTCCAGTCCATGAATACGTTTGAGCTTGAGCTTTGGAGGTAGTACCGAGCAAAAAAGCGGTGGCTGCGAGCAGGGATTGAGCAAAAAATTTGATGCGGTTTTTCATAGGCACTCCATTATAGCAAGTTTGTATTACCTTGGGGGGATGGAGTCAAGAACGTCGTTGAGTGACTCAAATCCAAGAAAACGTAAAACCAGTAGCAGAATTGCATAACTGGCACTCACCATGACTAACCCTAAGACGGCTGCAATCAGTGTACTGCGAGCCTGAGTAATTTTGCCGCGGTCACCACCTGAGGTTATCCAGCGGAATCCTCCTAAGATCAAGAACGCAAAAGCGAGTAGTGCAGCAATCACCATTACGAGGCGTATGAGCTGGTTGATGATGGTAACTGGACTTGAAAAGTATCCGTTTGGGATACGGATATCAGAAAGCGGAGAGCTTGATGCGGTTTTTTCTGAGTCTAAGACTGGATTAGGCGATGATTCGGCAGACGTGGAAGAGGGTGCCGGCGTAGCCAGTGGTGAATTAGCGACGCGAGTCGAAAGATATATAACACCGTCTCCAGATCGAACAACTTCAACATTGCCAGAGCCAGAAACACTTCTTGGTGCAATCAGCAGGATAGTTGCTGTCAGGATGAGCCCTAAAAGGCGAGTTCTTTTCATGTTGGCGACAGTATTATACCCCAGTGTTTGATAAAGATAGGTCGACGCTGACTCAAGGAGAGGGAATACGCAAAACCCCCACACCAATAGGCGCGGGGGTTTTAGAGTTAAAGCCAATGCTTCTTAGTTATTGGAGAAGTCTTGATCAAAGACTTCATTCAAACTACTGAAGCCGATAAAGTTAAGGACAAGCAAGAGAATTGCATAGGAAGCTGCTAAGACAATCAAGCCAACAACAGCTGCGGTGATCTTGTTACGGGCTGACTCGGTTTTACCCTTGTCGCCGCCAGAGGTAATCCACTCGATGCCACCCCAAATAAGATACATGAACACTAATAGAGCAGCGATGACCATAACGAAGTTCAGCAAACCGCTGATTAATACACCAATATCATCGAAAAAACCGGTTCCTACGTTTACTTCTACATCACCAAGCTGAGCATGGGCAATAGTAGCGAAAGAACTCAACCCTGCCAGAGCAGTTGCTCCGTATATATAAGCTTTTTGTAGTGCGTGTTTCATTGCGCTCCTTTTAATAATTGCTTGTTACATTGTACCATGATTTTGGTACGTAGCGACATTGTATTGTATAGCATAAAGCAATAATGCTCTCTCCTGCAAGAGACAATTAAGGCTTTCCTGGTTTGGGTGTTGCAATGGTGTTGTTTCCGACGTTCCCATTGCCGCTGTTATCAGAACTAAAAGTAAGTACTGAAATACCCAAGAATCCTTGTATGAGCATAAACAGAGCAACCACAGCAGACAGCACAATCATGCCGGTAATAGAGCCGGTGATACGATTTCTTGCTTTTTCTACTTTACTCTTGTCTCCACCTGAGCTTATCCACTCAATACCCCCCCAAATAAGGTAGAGAAAGAGCATTAGAGCGGCAATAGTCATCGAGACTTGCAACATAGTGCCAATAAACTTGCCAAATCCGCCAGCGGGATCATTTGCGACAGCTGGGGTGATGCCTGGCAGTCTGCCCACAGCTTGGTTTTGCAGATCAATGGTTACGCCATCTCCTGGCTGCGGAATAATTGGATGTCCTGCTGGTGGCATATGTGGCTAAACTAACTTAGTTTCCTGCTCCTGGGAAGCTGAGGTTGAGAATTTGGAAGTCCTCACCAAACAGCAAGAAACTCAGGTAATTAATAATTGAGTAGGTGAATACAAGAAGAAATAATCCGATAATTGAGTTGGTGATTCGGTTCCGAGCTTTGTCAACTTTGGCGGTGTCTCCACCAGCACCGATCCAATCAATAGCACCCCAAAGAAAATAAATCAGAACCATGATGGCACCAATTGTGATTATTGCTTGCCAGAGCGTAATAAAATAGTCGGCAAAGAGTGAACCACTGGCAGCGGCCTCAGCATCAGATCCTAGGTTGCCAGTTACCGGGTTGGTAATTTGAGCTTGCACAGTAGGGGCACTCGCAAGGAGTGGTAACAGCCAAGAAAAACTCGCTATTACACGAGGTGTCAGATGGTTGAGTAACGAGGTTTTTTGTTTCATGGTTGTAATGTATCGAGTATTAACTGTTTTGGGTTGAGCACGTCGAGGCCGACAATTGTTCCCAGAAGACCCACAATTGCATAACTGGCTACAACAATAATAATTCCCAGTACACCATGGAGCATGCGGTCGCGAGCATTTTGTAACTTGCCTGCGTCTCCACCTGAGGTAATCCAGTTAAATGCGGCTATTATGAAATAGACCACAAAGAAAACGCCTGCAAGTACGGTCATGAAACCGATAAAATTAGAAATTATTTTTTCAAAGTTAGTCAGGGCAGTGTCACTGTCTTCGGAGCCTGCACTCAGGGGTAAACCAGATGTGTCAAAGCCGTTACCGAATTGAGCAATGAGTGTGGGTAAAAAGAATGACATATCTTACTCTAGTATTATATACATCTTTTCCAGCGTTTGCTAGGGTAGTGCTCCTTGTAACTCGGGGCTTAGTATAAAGGCAGCGTCACCAAAGAATATTAAGCCAACGACTCCAGCAAGCGTATATGAGCTAACAACGACCAACAAACCAACCAAACTGAAAGTCAGCCTGTCTCGAACTTTTGCATGAGCCGCAGAATCTCCGGCACTGGTCACGTAGGTGAAACCAGCAACTAGGAAATTGTAAATAATAAATAGTCCGGCAATCACGTTAACAATGATAATTACTCTTGAGGCAAATAAAATAATGCCAATTTCGCCACCAGAAAGCTGGGCCTGAGCATTGTAATCTGCAACCCCTTTGGGTGGTTTGACTTCACCGATAACATTTTGGCCACGTTGAGCGAAAGCATCTGTAGGGCTGAATCCTATGAAGAGTGCAAGCAGTAGGAGTGTAGAGAAGACAATGCGCTTAATCATATGATTTGTCCTCAAATCGTGGGGTTAAGTATAAACCCAGCATCACCAAAGAAGATAAATCCGAAGACGCCGGCTACCGTGTAGATGCTTCCAATCAGTAACATACCGAGCAAGCTCATTGTTATTAGATCTCTGGCTTTGGTGTGTGCCTGAGCGTTTCCTCCAGAGGTGATATATGTCCAACCAGCCAACATAACGTTCAAAAAACTCCAGATTCCAGCCGCAATGGCTGCAATTCTGATCATACGACTAAGAAAGTAGAATACTGCGATTTGATCGGCTGGTAACCCTGAGGCGGTGTTGATTTCAGCTACACCGGGCGGAACGTCGATGCCACCGATTGCATCACCTGGTGTTCCTTGCGCCAGAACAGGAGCAGCAAGTCTTAGTAACAGGATTGGCAAGACTAAAAAAAAGATTGCTGTAAGGATGCGATGAAGTGGAAATCTAGGTTTTTGTTTCATGTTTATAGAACAATGTCAGCGCCGGTGACGTACGCGATGAGTTGTACAATCCAGTAAGCGGAGAGCATGAAGATCAGCCCCAGGAAGGCAGTGGTCAGGATAGTTTTGGCTTCCTCGAGTCCCTTTTTGTCTTGGGTGAGGAACTTGTATCCTGCTAGGATGATCAGGAAGAAAATGACGATACCTGCCAAGATAAAGACGTTGCGAACTACAAGGTTGACCAAGAAAGCAGGATTGGTGTAGACATCTTTCACTCGCACCTGATCAGTCAGGGCCAAGCAGTTCCCAATATCAACCCCGGCACCAGGGGCGCAACCAGTAATTGCTTGAACTTTAGGAACAAGAAAACCCAACATTAGTGCTATTATATAGTACTTGCCGATTTTGGGGGAGACGACAATTATCTCTGGTGGTCAGCCTGTAGTGCACAGATCATTGGTTTGTTTGATAGGTCGTAGAACATATGCAACAAAGCCAGAAAGAATTGAGTCTGCTTAAGAATCTAAAAAATGGTGATTCTGCAACTGTTGCAGCTTGGTTCCAAAAATTTCATCGCCCTTTACTGTTGTTTGTCACAAAAAAAGTCAGCAATCACGCTGATGCCGAAGAGATTGTGCAAGAGACATTCATTAACTGTTTGAGACAAATATCCCTTTTTCGAGGCAAATCTTCACTATGGACCTGGATGTGCGCTGTTGCGCGGCATGAGATTGCTGATTACTACAGAAAGCGTTACGCAAAGAAAGCGCTCAGGGCATTTCCACTTTATGATTTGGCCGAGACGGCAGAGGACTGGAAATCATTCGCGGTCGCAGAAAGAAAAGATATCGTTTTTCGAGTGCTCGCGCGTTTGAGCGAGGCACAGAGTGAACTCTTGCAACTCAAGTATATCGATGGTAAGTCTGTGTTTGAAATTGCAGCTTTGGTGGGAAAAACAGCGAAAGCTGTGGAGTCAGAGCTGTTTCGAGCTCGAGCAGCATTTCGATCAGAGTGGGTAGCAGTTGGAGTTAAACAATAAGTGAGATTGCTGAAGCTTGAGAGAACAATCATATGCCAAAGGATTTTTCAGCCCAAACTACTCAGTTTCTCAAACGTTTAGAACGAGAAGCTCAAATTCAAGCGCAACTATCAAGTCACCGATTATTGCCAAGGCAGTTAGATGAACTCTCGGCGTTTGTGGCAACTCATGTGTGGCAAGTTTCTTTGTTTGCAGCTGTAGTGACAGCCATGGCAGTGGAGTTACTCAGACTATGAAAAGTGACGATCACTCGATCATAGTTCGGTTGGGATACATCTTCATAAAAGTATCTGCAGGATTGTTGATCCACCCGTACCAAACAATGCAAGCCGTGGTGCGCAAACCCCGGCTCGTTGCAGCGACTCTGCTGCCGACTTTGTCACTTGGTGGGCTGACGGTAATTTGGCGGCTTGTAATTACACCGGTGGTTATGCAGTTCACGACCTGTTCTCAGTTGCCATTTGGGTTTTGTGAAAGCTTGCACTTTCTGGGTAATATTATAATTTTTTTCTGTTGGTACTGGCAAATTACACTCTTGTACCTTTTGTTCCGCTTTTCTCGAGTGCTTAAGTTGTTTGCATGATCTTCAGCATGTTTTACGACTAACTAGATGCGTAACAAGCAACAAAGTATGAATACTGTGGTAAAGAATATACTCACAAAGTCGCCTTCTGATCCTAGCTTGGTGCAGTTGGTCGATGCTCAGGACAATGAACTCGGAGTGATGGACGTGATAGCCGCGCACCAAGGTGAAGGTCACTTGCATCGAGCGATATCGGTGTTTTTATTTCGGGTACACCCTGAGACCAAACAAGTAGAGTTGTTAATGCAACAGCGTAGCCAGAAAAAGATTGTTGGTGCTGGACTTTGGGCGAATACAGTTTGTGGTAACGTGCGGCCGGGTGAAAGTTATGACGCGTGTGCACATCGGCGGCTGTGGGAAGAGTTGGAAATCAATGGGGTCAAACTGACTCCTGTGTACAAGTTTATGTATCAAGTGCAGTGCGAACGTGGCTTTAGTGAACACGAGTTGGACACAGTCTATGTGGGTGAGTACTGGGGTGAAGTTGCACCGAACCCACTAGAGGTACTCGCAGTAAAGTGGGTGCCATGGGAAGGAAAAGAAACTGGTCAAGCACTCCGGCCTCGTTTGGCCCCATGGTTTGAGATTATGATGACTGATCAGCGACTGATGGAACAAACTGTGCCTTTTGTTCAACAACCAACGATACCAAGCTCTCTTAGCAACTTAGCGATTAATACAACTTTATGATCACTGCTTCAGCTCCGGGAAAACTCTTGCTGTTTGGGGATCATGCGGTGGTCTATGGGCATCCTTGCATTGTGACAGCAGTTGATCAGAGGATTCATGTCACCGTGAGGAAAAATGGAGTAGATGTTTTTCATTTAGAGGCACCTGATTTAGGATTGAATGCATACTCCAAAACGATCGAAGAGTTGGGTAAAAAAGATTTACCAAAGTCAGTCGCATTTGTTGAGATGTGTTACAAGCGTTTTCTGGAGAAGTTTCCTCAGTCTGAGGGAATAATTGTTACCACTCATAGTGAATTCTCGTCTCAGTTTGGGTTTGGTTCGAGCAGTGCTGTTACCGTTGCGTTTGCTAAAGCTTTGACCGAGTTGTATGGCATATCACTCTCAAAAAAGGAGTTGTTTGAGCTTTGTTACAAGGCGGTTATTGATGTGCAGGGGGTTGGCTCAGGCTTTGATATTGCCGCCGCAATCTGGGGGGGAACACTCTACTATGTCAGCCCTGCACAGGTGGTTGAACCCATTGTAGTGAGTTCTTTACCACTCATGATTGGATACACTGGGATCAAGGCGGACACTCCGACTCTCATTCGGATGGTAGAGTCTTTGAGGAATCGGCGACCAAAGGCTGTTGAAGGCATTTTTACTCAAATTACTGACGTTGTGAACATGGCTGCGCAAGCAATTCGGCAGGAACAGTGGGAGTTTGTCGGAGCTCTGATGACTAAGAATCACCAATTATTGTGTGAGTTGCAAGTGAGTAGTATTCGTTTGGAAGAACTAATACGTGCAGCAAACCAGGCTGGGGCTTTGGGCAGTAAATTATCGGGAGCTGGCGGTGGGGACTGTATGGTCGCTTTAGCACTTAATGATCAAGAAAAAATTAAACAAGCCATCGAGTCGAAAAAGGGTGAAGTTCTTTCTGTTTCGCTTCAAGCCCCTGGTGTTCGAGTCGAAAACTAAGCACTCAAAGGGAAATCGCGCTCAGAATTATGGTTTTGTTTGTATAATCAGCCTATGCCAAATATTTTTCAAAAAGTGACCGTTCGTGCCTGTACTGATATTGCCCTGATTAAGTATTGGGGGAAGAAAGATGAACGATTGCGGTTACCTGAAAATGGCAACATTTCCATGAAGCTTAACGGACTTGATACCACTACGAGCGTAGAGTTCAAAAGTGACTTAGAGCATGATGAGGTTACTATTGACGGCGAGTCAAGTCAGTCGGCTGTGGCCAGGGTAGTTTCCCATTTAGACAGAGTGCGCTCACTTGCGGGAATTTCCGAACGAGCCGTGGTTGAATCAGCAAATAACTTTCCCAAAAGCACAGGCCTATCCAGCTCAAGCTCAGCTTTTGCTGCGCTGACGGTAGCTGCAACCAAAGCAGCTGGTCTCGATTTATCAGAACGCGAATTGAGCATTTTGGCCCGGCAGGGATCTGGGTCGGCTTGCCGCTGTGTGTGTGAGGGTTTTGTTGAGTGGCTTGATGGAGATTCTTCTGAGACATCTTACGCACAGACTCTATATCCAACCAACTACTGGAATATTTGCGACATGGTGGTAATTGTAGCGACGGAAGAGAAACCAATTTCTTCAACCGAAGGGCACACGAGAGCTCGCACAAGTCCATTCTACGAGCGCAGACTAATGGGTATGGCAAGCAAAATTCAATCACTCAAATCGAGCTTGGCAATGCGCGATTTCGAGCAGCTGGGTGAAGTAGTTGAGAAGGAAGCATTGGAGTTTCACTCAATTTTATTTACCAGCAATCCGCC
>CAZBTU010000002.1:59051-67634 GCA_964494905.1 uncultured Pseudomonadales bacterium
TAGTTGAGAAGGAAGCATTGGAGTTTCACTCAATTTTATTTACCAGCAATCCGCCCCTGATTGCTTGGCTGCCCGGAACTGTGGCAGTCATGCACGCTGTGGTGAGGCTGCGCGCAGAGGGGGTACCGGCGTACTTTACGATCAATACGGGGTTTAATGTTCACGTTCTCACACTCCCAGAATATGAGTCAAAGGTGGTGACCGCACTAAGGGCACTGCCAGAAGTAACGGATATTATTCAAGCGAAGGTGGGGGGCAAACCAGAGATAATCACAATATGACAGCGCACAAAGCACCAACACATGTAGCAATTATTTGTGACGGCAATCGGCGGTGGGCGCGTCAGAAAGGGCTAGCTGCTGTTGTGGGTCATGAACGCGCTACTGAGATGGTTTTTGAGCCATTGATTAAAAAGAGTGTTGAACTGGGAATTTCCTATCTAACTTTTTGGGTCTTCAGTACCGAAAACTGGAATCGTGACCCTGCGGAGGTATCACTACTCATGCAACTATTTCGGAAGGGTTTTACTGAAAAAATTAAGTTGTTCAAAAAAAATAACGTTCGTTTACGGATAATTGGTGATCTTTCCAAGTTTCCAGAAGACATTCGGCAGAAGGTTTTAAATGCCGTGGGGGAAACAAAAAGTAACACACAGATTACCGTAACATTCGCTATGAACTATGGCGGTCGAGATGAGCTTGTGCGAGCAATAAGGCGAATGGCAGCAGATGGTGTCGCTTTGGATACTGTGACGGAAGAGGATATCAGCACTCATCTCGATACAGGCGACTTGCCGGATCCAGATCTTATTATCAGAACGGGTGGTGAACAACGGCTTTCTGGTTTCTTGCTCTGGCAATGTCAGTATGCCGAGCTTTTCTTCTCTGATCAGTTATACCCCGACTTTTCCGCCGATGATTTCCAGGCGGCAGTGGAAGAATATACCACCAGGCAACGAAGATTTGGCGGCTAGATACTTCTGTTTGAGGACAACACGCTACAGTATCATGATTCCGAAGAT
This sequence comes from uncultured Pseudomonadales bacterium, assembly GCA_964494905.1. Taxonomy (GTDB): domain Bacteria; phylum Patescibacteriota; class Microgenomatia; order UBA1400; family PJMF01; genus CAZBMX01. The sequence continues at coordinate 60,073 of CAZBTU010000002.1, forward strand.
GACCTCAATAATTTGAGTAATCCAGTACGAGCTAAACAATAACAAGAAGCCAATTATGGCTGAAGTTATGCGCTGTTTACCCGAGTCGACACTTTTTTTGTTGGCTGCTCCAAGAATAATCTCAAATCCACCCCAAACCAACATGGCGAAAAGAATAAGTCCTGCCAAGGGAAAAGCAAACTCAAGCAAGCGAGAGACAATACCACCTGGTGTTGAGAGGTCAGCTTTGTATGCGGAGGCTTGCGCATTGTTGATGTCGGTGCCACCACCGATGCTGAGAGGGTTGAGCTCATCTAGAACTTGATTTGTAGGTCCTTTGAAGATGTCAAATTTCCCACCAGGTTGCTGGCCTTGGTTGAGTTGAGCGAATGATTGTTGTGGTACAGCGAGGAACAATGCAAGTGCTAGTATGAGACCACTGACAAGATGAAGACAAGTGAAAAGAGGTTGCTGGAGTTTAGTCTTTTTCAACATATATCTGTGAACGCACGTAGTGCATTGGTTTCTATTTATCCTCCGAAGCCGGGTATTTTCAGTACTGTGAATCCAATAAACTGAAGGATGGTAACTGAAAATATTATAAACAAAATACCAGTGATAGCAGCTGTGAGCATTTCTTTGGCATCACTAATCCGTTTGGGATCGCCTTGTGATGTTGTCATCATAAAGCCAGCGGCGAGTGACATCAAGAGTGCGACGCCGCCACCCGTACTAAGGCCAATCAAAATGAGTTTTTGGGCAATGGCTTCTGGTTCACGTTTAATACAGCCAATGGCAGTCCAAACCCCCTTGTAGTCTTGGTTGGCATTGGGATCAATTTCTGTGCAGTCTAGACATTTTTGTTTGAGGGCAGCGTCGGTAATTTGGTTACAGAACTTATAGGTGTCGACTTGTCCTTGAACTCCAGGAATTCCACCGGGAGTAAAAACGATGGGTTTGGTGATGCATTGTTCGGGTTGTGCGACATCGTTACAAAAATCCTCGACTTCTATCTCTCGATCACAGCCAGCAATATTTGCGCCGCCAATCGTTTCTATCACGAACGGATAATTTCCGAGGCCGGGATCTGACCAAGTCATAACACCACTGCCGTTACCGTCAAGCTGTAGCCAGTCCTTGTTTGAGTTACTCAGCCATATATGCCCGACTTGAAATCGCACATAGCTATCAGAGGCAGGGGCACCACCATCATGGAGGCGGGCAGCAATGTAGATCGGGTGATCATCGTCAAGACATGTGTTATCAGCTTTGTCGAAGAAACAAACGTCGGGTTGTCCATCTCCGTTGCCATCAGCACCACGGTCTTGATAAATTTGTAAATCTTTACAAAGTAGGTCCGCCACAACTCTATAGCCACCAATATTACAGTAATTGCCAGTTGAATTTTGCACCATGACCGCATATCGAGAGTCGGAGTCAAAGTACTGAGCGTTGTTGATCGTGAAGTTTGCTGATCCAGCATTGTTGGTGAGTGCGAAACCGCCGACAGTTACTGGTATCATGCCAGTTGAGCCGAGAATTGGAATGAACGGTTCGTCAGTATAGCGCCAAATCTCCATCTTGTAGGTTCCGGCCGGGTCAAGACCAGTGATAGTGCCAGTGATTGAGTTACCGGCTGCCCCGCCCATGTAGGTTCCAGAGCTAACCTCACCAGTAGTGGTGACACTTTTTCCAAACGTACACTTCACATCCATGTCTGCAGGGTTCTGTAACTGAGCTTGGATCGTGCCAGGTGCAAAAGCTTGTATAAGAAACATCGCTAATGCCAGGAGTGGCGACAAGGACATGGTTTTTCGGGAAAAGCAGAATTTGATTAAACGTTTATATGTTTTTTTCATGCTACTCACTGCTTTGTAAGATTAGGCTAGGCGTATTTTTGTGTTAAACTGTAGTCGTTATTGTAACCCACAACTCAGCTGAACGTAATAGTTGCACAATGGGTAATTATAGTACATATCTCGGGTGGATGCACATGAAAAACTTTGTTCGCATTGCTTGTGCATTACTTCTCGCATTCTCGGTTATATTTGGAGGGGTGTTTTCGTTAGTGGTGAGCGCAGATGAAGTTCAAGATCTACAGCGTCAAATTGATGAGTTGGCTAACCTCCGGCGACTATCAGAAGATGCCACGAAACCACTCGAGGATGAGGTGGATACGTTGGAGTCACGTATCGCAAATGCCAGAGCTGGAATTGAGCGGGCAAAACAGGAGTCGGCCAAGCTCTCAGAGACAATTGATAAGAGAGAGTTGGCACTCTCACATCAATATGCCGTGTTATCAAAACGAATATTTGAGCAGTACAAAAAGACACGAACATACACACCGTTCTTGGCGTTTATCTCGACCAGTGATGCCAGTGTGTTGACGAAGGACCTGGCGTATCGAAGTTCGGTCAAGGCGCAGGACAATCGCTTAATTCATGACATTGGTTCGGACATTGTGCAACTTGAAGCTGACAAAAAAAAGCTCGAGTCTGATCAAAAACAGCTCGCCGCCCTTGAACAACAACTTGACGAACAAGCAGATTTTTTTAAGGGTGAAATTAGCAAAGCCAAATCGTATCAAAAAGAACTATCGGGAAAAATTGCGGTTCTGAGTGCTCAACAACAAGCAGTTTTGGCAGCTAGAAGCGGATCTACCACTACCAGTGCTGGGAATGTGCCAATCGGATCGGATTTTGACGCATCAATTGCCGGGTTTCGGGCAAATGCGCCATCAGGCTCATTTGCAGTGTTTTCTTTCGGTGCCCACACGCATCGAAAAGGCATGAGTCAGTATGGTGCTAAGGCTCGAGCTGATTCGGGCCAGAACTACAAAGAGATCTTGAAGTCGTACTATGGTAAAGAACCAGCTGATAAAGATACTGGGGGTTCAATCAGCGTTTCGGGAGTGGGCTCAATTAGTTTTGAGGATCAATACTTGTACGGTATTGCGGAGATGCCTTCAGATTGGCCTGTAGAGGCCTTGAAAGCACAGGCTGTGGCGGCTCGAACGTACGCGTATCGGTATAAACAAGATGGTAAGAGCATTTGTACCACAGAAGCATGTCAGGTTTATTCAGGGAGTAAGGCAGCAAATCCACCTGAAAATTGGAAAAAAGCCGTGCAAGAGACTCGGGGACAAGTACTCGAGGACGTTGTCACATATTATTCTTCTACCTCTGGTGGGTACTTAACCACATCGGGTTGGGATACAACGGATAAAAACGGCAGTGGTGACTGGACCAGTCGTGCTTGGGAAAGCAAGGGCAACTCACCCTGGTTCTACAAGGCTTGGTACCGACAAGGTTATCGAAATGACTCTTCTTCGTGTGGCAGAAAGCCTTGGTTGTCAGAAGAAGAGATGGCAGACATTCTCAATGCCTGGCTTCTTCGCAAAGACCCAAAGGGAGCTGACACCGGAAGAATCCTGCCTGTGACTATTGGTTCGTGTGCGGTTGGTGGGCAGTCAGGAAGCCCGTATAGCATGGAGGAAGTTCGCGGATTGGTAGGCAATCCTGTTACCAGTATTAGTGGTACTCCAGTAGTGAGTCATAATGACAGTGGTCAAACAGTATCGGTGAAGTTCCAAACCAACCGTGGTGAGCTCACCTTCAGCGGTCTCGAGTTTAAAGAAGCGTTTAACACACGGGCTCCCGGCTATATTTCAATTCCTCAAAGCGGATTTGCTTTTTTTAACATTGAACGAAAGTAAGTGCGGACAACTTAAAAATTTTGTCCAAGTTTTTTCAAACAGTTTTGTACATGTTTCCAAATATTGTGCGCCAAAGATCATGTGATGAGTAGGGTAAAATAGCCAAGAGACAATCAAGTGTATGGTACTTCAATCGATTTCTTTGCAAAATATTAGGTCTTACTTCAACTACAAGCTTGAGCTAGAAGCCCCAGCTCTTGTTGTGGTAGGAGGAAACGCCACAGGCAAAACAACAATACTTGAAGCAATCTTGCTTGCAACAACAGGTGAAAGTTTTCGAGCTGGAGAGATTGCGGAGCTAATTAAGTTTAATGCGGAACTTGGAAGGTTGGAAGTGGGGTTACTCAATGATACAGTTGAGGTCATTATTACGCGTGGCTCTGTGCAGGGAAAGAAAACTATTGGCAGATTGTTTAGTGTGAACGGTGTCCGTCGCCGCCGACAAGATGCAATGGGTCGAGTGTACCCTGTTCTTTTTCGTCCAGAAGATATGCGACTTATTGAAGGATCGCCTGCACGGCGTCGGTTATTTCTTGATGCAGCTCTCTGTGTTTTTCATCAGGAATATCGTGTTGCTCACAAGGTCTATGAACAGACATTAAGGCGAAGAAATAAACTGCTCACTCAGGTCAGAGATCGTGAACAACCAGCTTCTGCTTTGACGTACTGGAACTTAGGGATGGTAAAGCATGGTGAAGTACTCCAGAAATTTCGACAGCAATTTCTACAGTCGTATGCGGCACACCAATTTGCTTTGCCGTTTACTGTTCGTTACGAGCCTTCGGTTATATCTGCTGAGCGACAAGCTCAATATCTACCGAGAGAAATAGCTGCCGGCCATAGTTTAATTGGTCCCCACAAAGACGACTACATGGTATTCTTACCCCTCGGTGGGGAACTGCGTTCTATCGCAGCGTTTGGTTCTCGTGGGCAACAACGGCTTGCGGTTCTGTGGCTCAAACTAGGCGAGTTGCGGTACGCAGAGCGGCAACAACTGCCAGTCATATTATTGCTTGATGATATTTTGTCAGAACTAGACACACAGAGCCGAGAGCATGCTCTGGCACTTATTCCCCAGTATCAAAGTATAATCACATCAACAGATCGGGAAACGCTGGAGATGGTCGCAGCCGTACAACCAAGTGTTCAGTTAGTTGAGACATAGAAATTTTTATAGTGAGGTGCTTGTACAAGAGTGAATTAGTGAAAAGAGGAGAAAAACAGTGAATCTTTCAGTATCGGAATTTATTGACCAGCAAGATGTTGCGCCAAACGTTCGTCAGTACTTAAAATTGTTTCGTCCTCCGGAACAGGGGTCGCACAAAGGGCAAAATGGCAAAGTGCTTATTATCGGTGGCTCAGAACTTTTTCATGCTGCTAGCAAGTGGAGTTTAGATGTTGCTGCACAGTTTGTAGATATGGTTTTTTATGCGTCGGTTCCAAGTACCAACAAGCTAGTTCAAGAAGCAAAGGGTGAGTTTTGGAATGGTATTGTAATTCCACGAACAGCTATTGATTCATACATACAGGAAGCAGATTCAATCCTGATAGGTCCGGGCATGGAACGACAACAATTCATGTCGTCACGGACTAAGGAAGAGTATGAGGAAGAGCTCAGCCCAGAATCTTGGAACAACGATACTGACTTGGTGGTACATCATTTGTTGCTGAAGTATCCCGAGAAACAGTGGGTGCTTGATGCTGGTGCATTACAAATGGTTCGCACTGAGTTTTTGCCGGCACATGCAATTTTGACACCACACAAAGGTGAGTTCTCTCGATTGCTTGCACAAGTGGGTCAAGAAGAGACAGAAAAACTACTGGCCAGTGACAGCAAGTTGCAATCATTAAGCACAACCCTACACTCTGCGGTGCTACTCATCAAAGGAATTGAGGATGTCGTTGTCAGCGGACAACAAGTTGAGAGAGTTCGAGGTGGAAATGCAGGTATGACAAAAGGCGGCACGGGTGACGTGTTGGCTGGATTGGTTGCGGCATTGGTTTCTACACAAGAGCCAATGGTGGCAGCGGTTGTTGCAAGCGCTACCAACAAGTTGGCAGGTGACTATTTATATCAAACAAAGGGGCCATTTTTTGGTGCAAGCGAGTTGTCAGCTGTTTTGGCTGAGGTACTTTGGGGCCTAATTACCTCTTAGTGCCAGATTTGTTCTTGATTTCCTGGGGGGGATCAAATCTTTTTTCAATCGCCGCCAACTGCATAGTTACCAGCACTGCTAAGAGTGTCATAACCACTGCATACACGAGGAGCGAGATAACGCCACCACCTTTACCAAGCAGGGGATCAAGATATTGTTCAACAATAGCTTTAATGAGTTCGTTCCAGGCTAGTGCTACTACTACTCCAAATCCACTGGTTGATAACAGGATCATGTTCTTAACAACTGCTACCGGAAACTCCGAAATCTTCTCAGGTGGTTTGATGTTTGCCATGTGCATAGTATAGCAGCTATGACTTGATGTCGCCTGGAATCATATTAAATGTGATGGGCTAGTGTTGTTTGATGTGGGCACTGATGTTATTTGTCTAGAAATTCCGCACGATTTGCAAAAAAAAGCTGTATACTGTTCGTAGATATCGCTCAAAATAGTACAGAAGATGGCAATGTATACTCCCAACTTCTCAATCACCAATAACTTACTGACTTATATTTCTCGAATAGAGGCCGCCAAGGCTGTAATTGATCAGGCTGCTTTGGTTCCTGCATGGGAAGCCAAGTTTCGCGATGAGGCGCTTACCAGGACTGTTCACTTTGGAACAAAAATTGAGGGAAATGACCTGACTCAAGAACAAGCACAGCAGGTTGTTCGATTAGACGATGTCAGCGACACAACAGAAGTGATTCGCAGAACAGGACTGCTGGCTCGAGAGAGAGATATCCAAGAAGTAATAAATTATCGTAACGTTATCGCCTGGATTGATAAACAACAAAACCCGGTTCTCAAGCAAGTCTACACACTTGACACACTCAATACCATTCATAAGCTCACTGTGTATAAATTGGTGGAAGAACAATATGCTGGCAGCCTTCGTGACAAGCAAGTTATTGTAAAAAGTGCAACTCAAGGCACTGTGGTTTTTAGACCACCAGTATCTGTTGAGATTCCTTACTTAGTTAATGATTTATTCGCCTGGGGAGTTGCTTCAGAATCAGGTGGGCTTCACCCAATTTTCAGGGCTGCGATCACGCACTACCAACTCGTGTACATTCATCCGTTTATCGAGGGAAATGGCCGTACTGCCAGAGCGATGGCAACATTGGTGTTGTACACCTTAGGGTATGATTTCAAAAAATTCTTTTCACTTGAACAGTACTTTGATAGTGACGTGGAGGCGTACTACCAAGCATTGCTTTCTGTTCAACAAAGCAGCAATGCGAACCTTACGTATTGGCTTGAATATTTTTGTTATGGTTTGGCGATAGAGATTGACAAGGTAAAGTCTCAGGTAACAAAGTTGTCGAAGGACTTAAAGTTAAAACGGCAGCTGGGAAAACAGGTGGCGCTTTCTGAACGACAAATATTACTCCTTGAATTGTTCCATAACCAAGAAGAAGTCACATCAGATGACATGCAAAAAGTCTTGCCGAATATCTCAGTTGATACAGTCTTGCGTGATATAAAAGATCTGATTCAAAAGGGTGTGGTTGAGAAATATGGTGTTACCAAGGGAGTGACATACAAGTTGGCTGAGTAAGCACAAGCGTTGATTAAAAAAACCAGAAAAACTGCCATAATAGATATGAGTTATGACTTTTTTAAAGTTCTCCCAAACCCTGCAAGAACTCGAATCGATTTCTAGCAGACTGCGTATAACAGAGGTACTGGCACAGTTGTACCGTTCGCTTGA
>CAZBTU010000003.1:0-61319 GCA_964494905.1 uncultured Pseudomonadales bacterium
TAAGTCTTAAGAATATAAGCAAAAAATAGTTCAAACTGAGGATTTGTGGGCTCACAATCAATAATTTCAATCATCTCCAAACCTAATCAATTTCTATCTCTGCAAGCGCGTTCGCGACATTTACAAAACTATCAAGGAAATCTGCATTGTCTTCAACTGCCCATAATGACGATAAGACTGTCTGAAATAATCCCCATAAATAAATTCTCTTAGAATTTAAATCTAATATTCGAGAAAATGTGTAAATACGATTTTTAAGAATTTCCTTAAGTTTAGGATCACTCCCAATTGCTGGAGGATTTCTAAGAAATGTAGCAACTTCATATGCTTTTTCACCAATGATTCCAGAAGGATCAATTACTATCCAACCCTTTACAGAGTCAAAAATTATATTGAACTGATGCAAATCTCCGTGTAAAAGAAACTCCTCTTCTGGATTTTGGGTCAAAAGAATATATGCATCTTGAGCTTTCTTTAAAATGTCCGCAGAAAAAAGCGTATTCATTGGTGATAATTCTTTAAGCCTAAGAAAGTCCTGATATAGTTCATCTAAACTTCTAAAATCTGAAGAAACATCAACTTTTTTCCACAATCGATCCATAAGTGATGCAGCTATAATAATTGCTTCATCTTCTTGTATCGTGGCAAGAGTTTGTGCTGGGCTTATTTTTTCTAAAAGAATAGCTGGGATAGATTCATCCACTTGTAATACTTTTGGAACTGGACCATCCTTTTGCAATTTTAAATAATTAATTTCACGATAAAATTCTTGATCTGGATAACTTACTTTAAGAACTATATCGCTTCCATTCTTAGTTTTGCCTTGAGCCACATAATTGCAATAACTATTTTTGAAAGGAGCTTCAATCTCGATATGCCAGTCTTGTTGTAATTTTTCTATACTACTCGGAAGTTCTTGTAGCCATTTTTTTCCCGCCTCACCTCGTGAGAGCATAAGCTCATTTAATTGTCTTGGTATATTTATTTGCATAATAATCAAATTATACTACTAGAAAAAAACAGTAATCAGTTAATACTTTCATAATTTAATTCTATACAATATATAAGACGTAGCCTCTCGAGGTCTGCAAGAAATGGTTCAAACTGAGTTGCCTTAGGGTCACAGTAAAAATAGACATCTTTGGCATGGGAATAAAAGACGAAACAAATTATAAAAGAATTTTAGAAGCTTTACTGATAGTTGTACTTTTTGTCCTGTTTTTTACATATTTCTGTGCTTTGGACATTTTAAGAAATTCAGCGTCCGAACTGTTAAGGGACGTTCGCCCTGAATTAATTGGTGCTATCATTACATATTTTTTGATTGAAAAAGCACTTTCTTTTTATAGAGCAAGAGAAGAACAAAGGCGCCTTAAGTTAACTCATGATATGTTAAAATCAGTACTAAATACGTACATAGATCTTGCAGCATCACTATATAAATCGACCCTAAAAGAAAAAATTCAAATACCAAATTTAGATACATTTTTTAATTCTAATTTTGTTGGTTCCATAAACAAGATTGATTTGTCCTCAGAATCTTCAATGTTAGAAATGGATAATCTTGCTTTTACTTCTTATAAGGGAATTCTACTACACAATGATTTAGAAAATTTTATCAACATCCACTACTACGAGATAAGCAGTGAGATGTTAGATGCTCTGCTAGAATTTAAAGGTAAACTAATAGCTCTCGCTGGCTTAAAACAACTCTTTCAAACTCGTAAGCGCGCATTAAAAATTAACATCCCAGATACAACTAATTTGGGGGATCTTTTTGAGATATCGATGAATGAGTTTAAAAATATAGTTAAATTATTTAACAAAGCTAATCCAAAAAATCCAATTAAACTAAATACTAAAATTTTAGAAGATGGTGTTTGGAATGAAAAGCATGCTCCAAAATTCGGAAGTGGTATAAAAATGGATTAAGCTGTTGAGACCTAGGGTCACAAATTATTCATTTTTAATACTAAAAACTGTGGCGCGTATTTTGGCGCGTATGTGGCGCGAACTGTGATATACTCATTACTATGTATACTCCAAAATTTACTATTACCTCTGAAATAACAAATCAAATAGCTGAGATTGAAGGTATTCGCACCATTGTAGATCAAAGCAATATTCTACCAGAGAAAGAAATAGCCCTACGATACAGAGCAACTGTAGAAGCAATACATAGCTCAACTACAATTGAAGGCAATCAACTAAACAAAAAACAAGTTGAGGCTGTACTTGCTGGAAAAGCTGTGGCACAAACTGAGTATGCCATTACTGAAGTAAAAAATTACAAAAATGCTCTTGACTGGCTACAAATTAGAAAACAAAACTCTAAACAAATCTCAATTGAAGATATCCTAAAAATACACGAGCTAACTATGGATGGACTTTTACCAAAAGAAAAAACTGGTCATTTGCGTCCGGGAGAAGTATATATTGTTGACATTATTAATAATGATGAGCAAGTTCGCTACCATGGTCCAAAATCTGAATTACTTCCTGATTTACTTTCAGATCTGTGTAAATGGCTGGAATTCGAAGCCAGTAAACTGCATCCAGTATTAGCTGCAAGCATCCTTCATTATGAATTTGTTTCAATACATCCATTTAGCGATGGAAATGGTAGAGTTACTCGATTATTAACAATGCTCTACTTATCTCTGCGTCAATACGATTTTAGAGGAGTACTTGTCCCAGAGATTTATTATCTTGATCATCGTATGCAATATTACAATGCTTTAAACCAAGAAAATGAATATAGTAAGCAAAGAAATGCAAATCTTACTCCATGGATTGAATTTTTCGTCAAAGGATTTTTAACTACAACCAAACACTTAAAAACAGAAATTACTATTGCTCAAGCAGTTAATCCCAAAAATGTAACCATTCGTCTGTCGCAAGAAGAAATACAGTTGCTCGACTTTGTGAAACAAATGGGTTCAATTTCGTTGGAAGAAACTTTAGAAATTCTACAAATTCCTAGAAGAACTGCTCAAAGAAGGCTGAGTGAATTAGTTGATAAAGGACTATTACGATTAAACAGCAGTGGTAAAAATACTAATTATATAGCGCATGTTCACAAGTAAAGCCAAGCTCTTTTAGTCGAGCATATGTCTTGAGGATACTGGCGAAAAATAGTTCCAACTGAGGGTGTGTGAACTCACAGCGTTTTTCTCTAGAGTTTTTCACACCCTAAGTGCAACATTGAACTATTCTTACTTTTTTGGCACAATTTTTGGCGCGATTATGGCACAATATAGTTTGTATTTACTCAAAATGTAACTTTATAAAGTATTTGAAGATACAGTAATTTTGCTTTATACTGTGGCAAGACCGACAGGGAATAGCTAGTTCAATGCTTCAATATATTTATCAATTTGTTCCTTCATGAATGATGTGGCATTTGATTGATATGATTTTAATAAGTTAATTATTTCACTCGGTGAAATTATCTGTTGCCATTGATCACTTTTTGATTTATAACTTTCAATAAATTCATAAAAAAATGTAGGATTTTGAGTTACCTCTCTTATGAATATTCTGGCATCTCTCATTTCTCCTGAGTTAAGTAAGATCGGATTGGAAAGAATAAGCTCTTTGCGATATGTTGGTAAAATCAAAAAAAGATATTCAAATTGTTTTTCCGAAGCAATTGAAGCAAAGAAATTATTAGGTAGACCTGTTGAATTCACTATATCAAAAACATAGTGTTCACCATGTAGATCTTTTATCCCACTCAATACATTTAGGTAATCCTTAATCATAAAAGTTTCACCTGAATTCATAAAAGCATCTATTTGATCAAAATTACTAACAATATTGGCTAGTGTTGTATAACCATAATCATCATAAATACCACGAAATATTTTATTGATTTGATCTTGATTAAGCTGCCCAAAGTATTCCTTACAAAGGGTAAAGTATGGGTCAGACTCATCTGCAAGATAAAGTTTTTGCAAGAATTCAGTTCGAAAAAGAGTAAACAGAATCAATTGCTTTGCCATGGGATCGATGACCATGAACTTATCCAAATATTCTGTATCAAGTTTATCTAAATCTCTGATCGCATCAGGGCTTACTGGCACAGTAAGATCAGAAAGGTTTGGACTAAGAAGAATAAATCGATTGAAGAGTGAACCACCCAGTTTAACATAGATAACGTTACCTGTATTGTCTTCAAATTCAACAACTTCACCGGTTATCAATTTTTGTAGAAGTTCTCTGTATAGCACATTGTCATCAAATTCGACAACTTCGCCGGATATGAATTCCTGTGGTAATCGCGGATCAAATCCATACCAATTTGCATTTGTGTCAACCGCGATAAATCGTAATTGCGAACCTATTTCTCCACTTTTTGTTTCCGGTTTCGGTGCACCAGGTAGATCATCAATTATTTCATCAAATACTGCAAGGTTACTCATTAAATAGTCCAATTGATCTCTGAGTTTTTTACTCCCATAAGGATCTCCTGAATATCCTTGATATATTCCAATATAATCCTGAAGCAAGCCGCCAATACTCGCGGACGTAGGTGATACACCTGCTATAGCAAGCAGATTCATAATATGATACATCCCACCAGCTAGGTTAGCCGGATCAAAGTTTTTCATTAGAAAATCTTTAGAAGGTATATCCCAGTATTTAGATTCTGGGAGCAGTAACGCTAGATCAGCCGCAGTAAATCCTTTTGAAAAAGGGTCTTCGATCATTGTCTGAGCCAGAAATCCGGAATCAGAATTATTTAATGAACCTATAGGAGTACCTATAAATGGGTTGTTTCTCGTAATCAGTTTTAAAGCGATAGTTACATCCCACATTGAGGAGTAGAGATCACCGTCATTTTTAACAAGCGCAAAGGCTAATATATCGGAGATAGGAACTTGGTTTTGTGTATGTTCATATTGTTGAAAAATAAAATTTTGATAATCAGAAAAATATAAAGTAATTTGTTCAATATTTAGCTGTTTAACTGTTGGGTGAAGCGAGTTATACAAAACACAAACGTCGTGGAAATTAGAAAAATTGCTACTGGATAGATGATAAACTTGTTGTAGTGATTCCGATGTTATTGACAAGAATAGAGGATCACTATTATTATTTTTTGATAAAGTATAATCCGTGACAACATCATCTAATCCGACGTAGTCAGGATGAACTTGCCAGAAAACAGGCGAGGGGTCGTGATTATATTTTCTCGCCATTGTTTCATATGTTGAAAATGCATTCGTTAATAACACATCAATTGTTTGATAATTCAGGTTTTCTTTTTCTAATAATTCATATAGTGCTGTCTGCTTTTCTTCTGGGAATAATTCGATTTGTTCTCGTAACTGATCATCAAAATCTCTTTCTTTTTCCGTAAGGACAGTGATCGCAAACTCGAATAACTTTTTTGCAGACTCGGGATCACTTAAATCAGCATTTATCATCTGAATAAATTGTGGGTCTGTGAATATATCAATCAGTGCTTCACTAGGTAGTTTAGAGATAAGATTCAAGGTCTGATGTTCAAACAGTTCTAAAAATTGTGCTCCCATCTCTGTAGTAGTAAGCCACATTAGACCTTTTTGAATAATCATTTGTTCCTGATTATGGAAAAAATGTTCTACCGATTCACTCGCAGCCGAAACTATATCAGCTGCTGTCGGACCAAAAACTGAAAGTAAATATAATATATTCACTAAGATTAAATCTTTTTTTAAATCGGCAGCTCTATCACTATTTGTTGCAACTTGTTCAATTCTTGTACGGATTCTGTTTATCTCTCTTGGTATTTTTTGACCCTGTTGTTCCATGCAGACACACCACTGGACTATTTTTTGTGTCGGCGTAAGACTATCATCACTAAGCACCAAACTTGCAATTTTAGGCTTCAGTTCTTCAAGAGTTTTCAGGGATCGTAAACGACTGACGTTGTCGCCATAGCTGTATGCACCTGATCTCTGATCTTCAAGCAATTGGCCATAAACAACAGCGTGTGAATGTTCTCGAGAACCCTGTGTAGTCCGTAATGTTTGAGTCAGTACACCCATGTGTTTAAGAGTTTTCTCAATTTCACTTTTACCTTTTTCTTTAAGTGTGTTTTCTAAACCAAAGAAATCATTTATTCTACCAAAAAATTTGGTTCTTCCAATACTTTCAGCAGCTAGTCCATCAAGCGCCATTGCTTTATTGAGGTTCCATTGTTTCAAAAAATCATGATTAGCATCTTTTAAAAAAGAAGCTGCTGTATTCCACCAGGTTTTTGACTCAACTGCAAGAAAATCATAATAACTGATTTTATCGGTAAAACCATCTTCGCCTGATTCAAGTTTAAGAGTTAGGAAAACAAATTGCCGTAGTTTTTCAATTGAAGTTTGCTCTAGATCTATTTTCCCCAAACAATCTATAATTTGTTCTGCGTTTGTGAGCTGTTTTTCTACTAATGGACAAAGATCCGCAAATACTTCAATCATACTCATTCGCACATTTCGTTCTTTCGAATTGTTTGGCTGAAGAGAGGTGACAGAATCAAATGAATAGGGTTTGATGTATTTTAGAAAACGTTCTACCTTAACTGACAACGTTGTGCTAGGTTCTACAAGGATTTCATTTACCTTATCATCAAAATCATTTGAGCTTATCGTCGATGCATGAACTTTCTTAATGAAATCAGCTTCTTCTTTCAGTAAATGCAGTATTTTCTTTGAAGTTATTGCATTTATTTCTTCTAATAAACGCGTCTCAGTCAAGAGCTTCTTTCCAATTTCAAAATTCAAAGTATCAATATTTTCAACAGGTTTTTCGTTCAAAACATGTACTTTTTTTTTAGCAAAATTTCTGGCATGTATTTACTTTAACACGATTTTGTTGATTTTGCACAAAAATGTGAGTTCAATACCCTATGAGAATTTGTTGAAAAAATACCTGTCATTCATTAAATAAAATCTTACTTATCACTCAACACATAATAAGTAGACCGACCCTTACCCTCGCGTTTAATTAAACCTAATTCAATCAATCTTTGAAAATCGAGTGTTCTGGTAGCCTTTGCCCTATCAGTCAACTTTGAATATGCTCTATCTGTAATAAAACCGTTTTGCTTTATATAATTAATTAATTTTAAATGATATGTCTCAATTTTAGTTTCAGGGGAATAACCAGTTTGCGGAATTATCTTTTTCACTCTGTGCAACTCATCAATGATACCTTCTGTAAAATACTCAAGCCAACTAGTGAAATCAATTGTTTCTCTCAATTCATTATAATCACCACATTCACCAACAGTCTGAAAATATTTTGTTACATTTTTATTGTAATAGTTCTCAAAACTAAACAGATTAAATGTATTAAGTCCCATTTTTGCCAACAGAACTTTAGTCATTAATCTTGTGGTTCTACCATTCCCATCAATAAAAGGGTGGATAATAACCATTTGTTTATGAAAAATGCCTGCCAAAATCAAAGAATCCACAATATTTTTATTTCGGATAACAAATGTGGCAAGTTCTGTCATTAATTTATTAACTTGATCATGATCAGGAGGTAAAAATACAACCTTGCCTGTTCTAGGATCATTAACAACTACAGGCTTTTTTCTCAGTCTACCTGACTCAAAATCAGGTAACAAGCCGCCAATGACTTTTTTATGAACTGCTAAAATTAGATTTAAAGAAATAGATAAATCATCTTTTTTACTAAGATCATTCAAGTATTCAAGTGCCTCAATATAGTTAAGCACTTCTCGTTCACTATCACGAATGTATTCTGGTCTATTCTTTAATACTTTTTTAACTTCAGTTAAAGGTAATGGATTACCCTCAATACTCGTAGATGCAAAGGCAGAAACTTCTCTTGCCTTTCTTTCAAAATCAATCAATACAACTTTGGGAAATCTTTGATTATTGAGTTCTTCGACTAATAAAGCTATATACTTTATATTTGAAAGCAGCTTATTTGTAATCGTATACTTTGGCGTAAACATATTAGTCTAATAATAGTCGATTATTAGTCGATTGTCAATACTCTGATTTTATGCTAAGTATAGTAAGATGTAGCCTCTCGAGGTCTGCAAAAAATAGTTCCAACTGAGGGCGCGTGGGGTCACTCTATTGGAGTTTGTGAGAGTTGATTAGTCTTGCTACTTCTAATAGCAACCAATTTCATCAACTCGATCAGAAGCAGTATGACAACATAATTTCCCTTGCTGTTAGTTTGTAAAAATTGAAAGCAGCTAGCATTTCGTTTGTGGCATTCTGACTCAGTCGATTTTCACTTCCAGCGATAAACTCAAGACGATCGTCTAACACTTTCGAGTTAGTTAATGACGATATCCGCCTTGTGACAGACCAAACAGTATCAATGAATGGCGGTAGCTTCATGCCTCTTCTAATCTCAACAAATTCTTCTTCCTCCACTTGTCTCCCCAACAAAGATGAGATGTATAGCTGCTCCACCCCAAAATCAGTATCGGCATCAAATTTAGTATTAAACACTTTTCGAATAGTAGGAATGATCTCCTCACTGACAGCTGTTAGAATTTCCTCGACACGTTCGGCTGTGGATACTTGCTTCCCAGTAACACGATCTGTATTGATGGGAAAAAGTGTCGGGACAGCGTCCTCAGTCAATTCAATGGGCGAGAGGGGCGGCTGCTTAATTGTTGAAAAAACATCGTCGATATCAGGTTGCTGCAAATGTTGTGCCTCAAATTCAAATAGGTCCTTTTGCAATCGTGTTCTGTTTATATGTGAAGTGACTGATGCTAGTAACTCACGAGCCAGATGCAACTGTTCACTAAACTTCTTTTTTTGATCAGTTGTAGAACTGGGAGGATGTTCAATCTCAGCAATTTCTCAAGCGAATGATGCATAAATAAGCTTGTTTCTATAGATCCCGAATGATTCAGCACTTGCAATCTTATCAACCTCAAAAGAAGAGTCTACATCAGGTTTCCTAATTTTAACTTCAACTATTGCGGCAACTTCGTATACATCTCCGACGTCTTTTACTACAATAAAATCAGGCGGATATATTTTTGCATTACTGAGTGAATGCGCCAGCAACTGATTATCAGGAACAGGCGACACATTGCGGATATCTTTCATCGCATGCAGGATGAATTGCCCAAGCATCTCAGACTTAGTTCCGGCCCGAGTAAGTATGCCACGATGCTCGAGCATCATTTGTGCTAAATACTCACCAGCCAGACCGACGGCATTTTCTAAAGTTTTAGGCCTTTCGAATCGATCAACGACAACTAAATCTGGCTGTAACGATGGACTTATATGCTTAATCTCATCAATCTGGTGTTCCTGATTCATTTTGTAAGTATAACAAATATTCATATGATACTTGCATTGATGATATGATATAACCAACCTATGAGAGAAAGTTTGTCTAGTTACTTCAAACAGCATTTGAAGAAAGAAAATAAGATCGTTCAACATGAAATTCGGCAAATTTCAGATGAACAAGAACAGGTAATGATCGAACATATAGCCAAGATTTGCCCCCCCGATTTCCCAATCGGCAAAGGACTAAGAGGTGGCTTCGACCTTAAGATGGTTGCTCAGTATCAACCTGAGCAATGCGTCACAATCCTTGGTAAAGCTTTTGTAATTCCAAAAGCCGGAAAAGCGTCTCTACAAATTGAACAACAAGACACTCATAGAACAGATGGGAGAAAAGAGTACATCTTTGAAGTGACAGATCGCTCTGTCTTTGTTGCAAGCTCTGGTAGTGCTACAGAACTTGTAGTCATCACGGAGGTGCCTGAGGGCTTACCCTCTGATCCTTTTGCCAGAACCTATGTGTTTATTACCAATGATGCATTGCGAACCATTCTGGAATCACACCAGAGCATCTCTTCAGTCATCTAACCTACCCTGATCCAAGCAGTTACTCTTGCAGAGTAAATATGCTATAAGAAATGCATGCATGAATTGACTAGAGTTAATGAAATTAACAAACCGGCAGAGTTACCACCAAAAATCTCCCAGGTAACAGAGAAACCCATACCTCAAGAACTTCAACCATACAAAATTAAATCCGTCACAGAAGTTGGCCTAGAAACCGGCACAACTAGTGTTGTTTGCCAACTCGACAACAAACATGCGTACAATGCCCAGAGCTTGGCTGCTATTCGAGATCAGTTGGACCAGAATCGAGTTGCGGTAATGTTAGATAACAACTTCAAGGACAAAACCAGTGCTAGCTGGGTAAAGATCTTCAAGACCGTCAATGGCATAAAAACACTGGTAGCGCGATTTGACCCTCAGAGCAATGTTCTCCATGTTGATCACCACCTCACGACAGCAGAAATTGGTGAGACACCTCTCAACCAAGAGCTCAACCCAGAATTGCCAGCGTCAACGACACCACTGGTTGTTGCTTTTTTTCGCGGGCTGAGTGAAGGGACACTCTTTACCGAAGATGAAAACTTCCCTGGTTGCATTGAATCTCTCAACAACACTTGGGATGCTCACCAATTCATGGTGTTTGTAGATCATTTTGATCCAGACTCTACAGAGTCATCAATGGCAGTGCTGAAGGCTAGCAGGGACAATGTTAATCACCAGTACTTTGATGAATTGGCAGCAACCACCCTGGACGCCGACCACCGCGGGACGTATAGAACTAAAGATGGAGCCTCAAATGCTCGCGAAAAACTGGTCAAGGTACTCTCAGAACTCAGTATCCTGAGTGTACCAAGAACGATCAAAGCACTTCAGGTTCTTGAAAATATCACCGACCACAATCAGCTTGCTGAAGCCCTGATAGCCAACAACATGCCAGACGCTGCTCAGTTATATCTGAACTTTGAAAAAATATTGCAGTCCACCGAAGCAGTTGCTGAGTCTATGGCGGCACACTACGATGGTCATGGGAACGTGGTCTATAACGTGTTGGCGGGTGATACAGAGCTAGATATGGCATACTTGGCGAGTGCTCTCCAGGAGAAATATGGCAAAGAGATCGGTCCAGACGGCATTGAAGTTTGTTTGATAGTCAAAGATTATGGCCAGGTTGATGCTAGTAATTTTCCTGATGTTCACGAGTACGGCGTCTGGGTAAGAACCCTGCATGAAGCAGTGGATCTCAATAAATCTGGAGCATTGCTTGAACTACTTGGCATCTATGGCCGGAGCACAGCCCGAGGGAACCGAAATGCAATTTCACACGTTTCACAACATGGAGTGACCTTTACTATTACGGGTACGGCTGATCTACTTGCCGACCTTAATGCAGGGAGCAGGTGGCGCTCTAAAAACGCATGGGGACTGATTAAAACCCTTGAAATGATCTTCGACCGTGACCCAGCTTCACACACTATAGAACAATATATTGGATCTCGACCCGATAGTGTGCGCAGGTCCAGAACAATACCGGGGACCAACCAAGAACGAGGCGTTGCGTTGGACACGATCAGTACGGGTGAGCGAAGTGGTGAACAACGCGTCATCAAGTACCTCATTTATCCACCGGGTGAATCCCCTAATCAGGAATTCATATCAGAAGTACATACTGCCGGAGTTGCTGCTGCACTCCTTTGGCGTGACGGGCGACAGTTGGTGCTCATCCCAGAAACAATCGGACTTCACATCAAACCAGGGTTCGTCGGAGCAGAGTTTGAACGTGTTCAGATGCTTAATGATCCCAAACTAAATGAGATGGGTATGCCAATCGTGGAAGACGGGCAACATCAGTTTGCTCAGGTAAGTGAGCACTCAGAAGCAATGCTAGCCCACTTAGATGACATGAGAAATGTTCCCATAGCTATTTTAGATGCAGGGAAAGTAAGGGTGGCAAGTGCAGCTGAGTACAAATCAGATGTAACAAACTTACTTGCTGATTTACCAATAGGTTTACTACCTCTGCAGCAGATAGAGATGATACAACAACTAGAGTTTCACTTTGATCAGAATGAGAGGGTCTTAGTAAATGGCCGCACAAAACCTGATAACATGTTTGTAAAAGTGGACCGAATTGGGCAAACTGACTGGCAGTCAATCAAGCAAGGACATAGATATGAAGATCAAGTGTCCCTCCTCAGTAGTTTTCTGTTGATGAACCCTGCAGAGATAAACCGATACGCCAGGGGGATGGATTTCAAGAACCCTGATGTACAATTTCTATTTATCAGTCGGGCACTCTTTGCTTTGCAGTACAACATAGATAAAATAAAAAGACTTGAAGAAGAGAACAATTATAGTGAAGTGGAAATCACAAAACTGAAGGTGCGTATTCACCTTGAGATTGTCACATGGGCACTGTCTGATCAAAAAGATTTAAGCAGGTTGCAACAATTAAGTGGAGAATTACGCAAAAAGCTGCAGGAACATAGACCAAGCACTGCACATCAAGCGAATCAGATGTTCGGTACTTCTGTTGGTTGATCTGGGTGAGCTTTTGTTGACAAATTGCACTTCTTAATCTTTCTCCAAACTAAATAATAGCCTGCAGCAAGAATAATGAACAATCAAACACAAAGCGGTTGTACAAATTGACCTGCCAATAATCACTGTTGTTGAACTAATGGTCTCGATCTGAATACTGTGATACTCTAGTTCTTCCGGAAAATAAAAATTACTCTGATTAAACATCTAAGGATTGCTGGAAAAACACATGAATTCAATACCAGCCAGCTATCTCAAAACACTGCCAATCTTTCCAAGGACACTCATTAAATATCAACTTGCTACTAACATTTCAATATCTCAACTAGTGAACTTAACATCTGATGGAATCGACAGACAAAAATTGGAAAACTGTTTAGATCAAACTGAGCTTGAGTTCATTAAGAATTATCTTAAAGAAACCAAATCTCATGAGTATCTCTTTGACCCAGGTGTAAGTCGCTTGATTGCCAAGAACCGACTTTTGTTTCACCTCGAGCCAAAGAAACAAAACAAAGAGGGTACAAGAAAAAAACTAGCTCACCCTCAAACAATCGTATTAGGTTATCCGAAATGCGCAACAACATGGTTTTACACTTTAATCCGCCAGGTTACATTGTTTGATGTACCGCCAAAAGAAATCGAGTTTTTTGGATCATGGAGATACAGTAAGGGTGAGTCATGGTATCAAAACCACTTCTCTTCGAAAAAACCATCAATTGATGTGAGTGTCGGTTCAGTCAGACATTCTGAAATCTGGGATCGCATCAAATCTTATGAAGTTAAACATAAAAACAAGGTCAAAAAGCTCATCTTTGTCAGACGCCCATCAGAGAGAGCTTTGTCGTTCATTAGGCACAGAAAAGCAAAAGGAGAAGGATACTACAACTTCCCAAGCTACCTAAAAAGTGGATATGTTAAGTCAATGTTTATTAACACTTCAGATTACAAAACTGACCTAGAAAAGCTCACATCTGTCTTTCAAACTCAAGATTTTTTTATTGTCTTTCAGGAGGACATCATTTCAGACCCAAAAGCAACATTCGCCGCTATTATTGCCTTCATGCTTGGTAATAGTGCGAACACTCAGAAAATTTCGAGTACGGTGCGAGCACTCGATTTTGCAAGAATTGAAAATCAGAGCACTCAAATCAGAATGTTCCCTTTACTTAAGTTTGCGTATGAACAAGAATATTGGTGGAAAAGTAAGCATTTCCCACAGCTTGTATATATTGGTTACGGTATCAGACGAATAGCGGAGCTACTATGCTACACGAATGAAACTGCACAAAGAACAGAGTATAAAAACTTTATCCAAAACCATCCTAGAATCATACAGCTGGACCGCATGTATGATCAACTAAAAACATGGCTTGATGGCAATGGCATCGCACATTCGTAAAGGTATGAACAGTCCTGCAATCGTTAGACTCAACAAGCAGCAAATTCAAGATGTTGTCAATCTTGCCACGGGTGTATACGCACCACTCACTGGTTTTTTAAAACAAGCTGACTATACAAGTGTTTTGAATGAGATGAGACTCGCAAACGGAAGTGTATGGACAATTCCAGTTGTATTACACATAGATCATGCAACTGCAGAAGCAATTAATGGGCAAAATCAGGTATTACTCTGCGACAAACTTAACAGAGAAATTGGATACATTCTTGATCCAATGATCTTCCCATTCGACCATGCTACGTATGCGGAAGCAGTATTCGGAACTCTTGATACTCAACATCCTGGTGTCAAAGATGCCGCGCTTGCTGAAAAGTACCTAATTGGTGGAGATGTAGTGCTTACTAGGCAACCTGATGCACCTTTCGCAGCATACAATCACACACCGGAACAAACAAAGCAACTATTTAAGCAGAAAGGCTGGCACTCTATAGTTGGATTTCAAACGCGGAATGTGCCACACCGAGGACACGAATTTTTACAAAAAACCGCGCTGAAAGTAGCCGATGGACTATTGATTCAACCAGTTGTCGGAAAGAAAAAAATTGCTGACTTTAAAGATGAGTACATTGTGGCCACGTACAATGCATTAATTAAGAAGCGCTACCCTCAAGATAAAGTTTTGTTATCTACGCTATCTTTAAAGATGCACTATGCTGGTCCACGTGAAGCAGTCTTTCATGCACTGATCCGACGAAACTTTGGGTGTACATACTTCGTTGTTGGTCGCGATCATGCCGGTGTAGGAAATTACTACCCACCACTAGCAGCTCAATTAATATTTGATCAATTTACTCGAGAGGAAATGGGAATCGGTATTCTTAAATATGAAGAAGTTGTTTATAATACTACAACAAAAAAACATGACTTCATCTCAAATGTACCTACCGCTGCGAGGCAACATTTTAGCGGAACCAAGTTGAGGCAATATGTTTCACAGCAAATTATTGCCCCTGCATACCTAGTTCGACCCGAGGTTGCAGAAATATTATGCAGTAGTCCAACTGCGTTAGTAGAACACAAACACAACAGCACTATGACTAAGCCAAGTTTTACAGTCTGGTTTACCGGTTTGTCTGCTTCGGGAAAAAGCACAATTGCAGACTCAGTGTACCAAGTGCTGGCTGAAAGGCAGTTATCAGTCGAGAGACTAGATGGCGATGTGGTAAGACAAAGTCTGACTAAAGATCTGGGTTTTTCTCGAGAAGACAGAATCGAAAACATCAAAAGAATTGGATTCGTTGCAAGCCTACTTAATAAAAATGGTATTGGAGTTATTGCATCCTTTATTACACCGTATGAGGAGCAAAGAAAACATTTACGAAAAAAACTTGATAACTATATTGAAATTTTTATTAGCACCCCACTCGAAACCTGTGAAGAGCGTGATCCAAAAGGCTTGTACAAAAAGGCTAGGACAGGCGAGATTTCACAATTCACAGGTATCTCAGATCCCTATGAAACTCCAAAAAATCCTGACCTAACCATAGATGCGCTTGATCCTGATCCGACTACATACGTCAACACAGTAATCGATTACTTAAACAAAAAAGGTTTTTTGGAATAAGTAAATGACTACAAAAAAAACTTAAAAATACACTGAACTAATCCATACCAGAGAAAAAATATTGTTCACTAACCTAGCTCAATCACGAACGAGGACTGTCTCAGTTTGTGCAGGGATTCCGCGAGCTCAATCATATTTTCAGCGTCAATTTTTACCTGATAGTGTTTGTTCAAATGGCTGCACATTGCAACAAAAGAATCGTGCGTTAAATACGATTGCGCACCACTGTTGAAAAACACTCCTGTCACAAGCTGCTCAAAAGAATATGTGGTCATCCTCACATACGCATCAGCTTCTTCTCGAGTGTGCGTATCTTGAGTTGTTGCATATTTATTCATTGCCAGTGGAAAATCATGTAACTTGCCCAAGTTTCCGATATCCTTATATGAAAAGGAAGTATTAATACCGTTTCGCAGTGCAACTGCATAGTTTCTGGTAATAATAAAAGCCAACAACCGAGCCTGAGCTGAAAGAGTCTCTGGCACTTGATGATGTGATTGGCTACTTTCTCCTAGCTCGCTCTCATGAGGGAGGCGGTGCTGGAGATGATCGGCATACGCTAGTGGTAACGAATAGTATTCACAAAATCTCGCTTTTCCATTGGCACTCATTTCCGCTTGTAACCAAGCAGCAGATCTCAGAAGTAGAACAGGATTGATAAATGTACGAACATCCAGTCTCTCTGGGTCAGTGATACGGACTATGCCGTGAATAAAATCCCTATTACGATACTCAGCATCATTTCGCCAGAATCTCCTTAAGTGTGCCGCATATGTTCTGCCACCACTACCACCGGTTTCTGCGTCTTCAAAATGTTGGAAGAAAACCTCTTTGGGAACCGAGAGCAGCGCAATGTAGTCACCGACAACTGCGCCGTCTTCTGTCAAAAGCTCGCCCACGTTCACATCAATCATTGCCTCCGTTATACCTACCACACCCATACTTGATTTGCGGTGACTTTGGGCCGCAACCCACCTTAAATCACGCAGCCCTAGGCCCTTCACGCTAATGATGCCGACCACATGATATGTGCTGCCATCAGCTAGCCTCTTTGGCAGCAAAACTGGTTCCAAAGCGCTCCCAGCTTCCCGACCTCTTGTCATAGTTATCTGGGGCAGCGGCTTTTCTTCTGACTTGGTTCCCTGACCTGACACATACATCCGTTCTCTGAGTTCAGCCTCTGATATTAGGTAGCGAGCGTTAAGGGCAATGTGAACTTGCTCAGATTTACCGATTGGCGATTCTAGAAACCGTACAACTCGAGCTAAATGTTGATCGGAAAAGTTCGGACTGGGATGGGGAATCTCTTTGATCACAACTTCGAAGGCATTGGGTATCTTTTTCGAATCTCTTCATACAGTGCCGCTTTTTCTCTTCTCACCGAATCTTTCTGGCGGAAATTAACTTCCTCAGAACTGCCAGTAAAACGAAACATTGGCCTCAAAGCAAGGTGTCCGTTCTCCGCGTAGACTCGATAAAGTTTATCTACCGCAGCAAGGTGAGCAGCAACAGGATCTGATGGCGGTATGAAATTTGCACCCAGAACTTCGTCTAATAAATGACCCACATGTCTTAGATCATGGTGCATTCCAGCACGGTTTTCTTTCACAAAAATCCTTCAGCAACTTTATTTCGAGATATTATAGCAAAATACTGCGTTACATGCGAATAAATGGCCAACCAGTTCGTCGTTCCTCACGTTGCTTTTTTTCAGCATCAATCTGATGGGCAGGCTTGCCATCTGTCGAAGAGCTATCAAGGCCATCCAAAAACTCTACAAGTGCACTTATACCTGACTTCACGAGCAACCCTGTCGGATCCAAGTTCACAACAGTCTTGATCACATCAAGTAGCCCTGGGGCAATAGCGCTTTGAAATGAGTCGGGCTTAGCTGTGGTCGTACCTCTTAAACTTCGCACTTCATCCCTATAGTAGTTCGTTTTGTCGTACATGGTTCACTCCTCCTTATCAGATTGCACTACTGTAGTGTATACCGACTGATCTAACCATTGGCAACTTCATATCCTATTCGACTCTCAAAACCATCAAAAGTATGGTTGCAACCCTCGAGCAAAGTCGTTTCACACTGAGGAATATGTTGTTGAATTAACTTGAGAGCTTGCCTTGAATCAACCCCAAACTCAGGGTACACAACAAAAGGATCTTTGTCTCCAAGTATCACCTTTACTGGCACTGTGATACCTTTTAAACCAGGAAAGTCGTAACCACTGCGATAAAAATCCCAAATGCAGTTTACATCGCTCTGGGTATACCAAGACAAAAACGTCTGAAAAGACATTGGGAAGTCTTCCATTTCTGGAACTGGCACAATTTCTCGTCCATTTCCTTGCGAGACCATTTCTGTAGCCCTGTCTAGAAAAACTTGCCAACTTCCTGGAGCTTTTCTTTCCAAAAAAGCGTTCTTGTCGAAAGGTGCTAGGAGCACAAGTTTCTGGACGAGGTCTGGGTGCGCACCTTCTTTGAGATAGCGGACAGCTTTAAGTGTGCCCAGTGAGTGACCGATTAGGCAAACTTGCCCGTAGCCCCTGCTTGCAAGCTCTTGAATAAAGGCAGAAATATCGAGGTGTGCATCCTCAAGCTGCTCAAAGTAGGATCCAATATTCACTGATTTTCCTGATGCGTTGCTAAACTCTGTCTCCAGACCAGTACCTCTAGTTTGGGCCAATACAAATGTATTTCCTGATTCTTTCAGTGCAAGAGCTACGGCGTGATAAAACGGATGTGAATAGAAATCAGTTGTGAATCCATGGATGAACAAATAGGCTTTTTTCTCCAAATGACCGAAATGTGCAAGGCCACTTAACCGCAATCCGTCTTTGGTAGTTACTCGTAGATAGTCATAGGGTGTGTTCATCATACCTTTCTCAATTTGTTAGTAGCTTTCAATCCAAATTTTGGAAATGCCCGAGGAGCAACCACATATAACAGCAAGAAGAAACAACTCAAGACAGAAACAACCCAAAGGGCACCATATGTATCAATCATTGATCCGATAATTGCCGCACCCAACACATAGGGTGTTGAAACAAGCATATTAAAGGCAGAAAGTGTCGTTGCTCTATATTTGGAGTCAACCAAACGATTGACTGTGTTCGAGGTCATGGTTTCTAAAATAGGATAAAAAACATTACGCAA
This sequence comes from uncultured Pseudomonadales bacterium, assembly GCA_964494905.1. Lineage (GTDB taxonomy): Bacteria > Patescibacteriota > Microgenomatia > UBA1400 > PJMF01 > CAZBMX01. Next base: position 18,563 of record CAZBTU010000003.1, read on the forward strand.
TAAGAGAACCCCGACCCCCATGAACAACCCAATCACAGGAGAAAGTAAGGGACCAATAATGAGTGTAAAGACAATGAGATTCCACCAGATTCCACGATCTTTGCCTTTGCTTTTACCATAAAAGTAGGCTCCAGCAGCCGAGATCAAAGGAACAAGCGCATACACATATCCAAGCTCAACTTCTGAGAGCCCAAATGCCAAGCCTATCGCCGGGTCAAGCCCTTCGATGAGGTACTTAGCAAACGCACCAATGATCAGGAGCTTCAAAAGCCACTTTAGTTCGTTGCGCACCGCAAATAACTGACCCACGCCTCGAAGCATCTGGGCAACGTACGAATTAAGCGAAAATCGGACACTATCTAAGGGCGGCTCAACTAACCAAAAAGTCAACACTCCACAGATTCCATGTACTACCGCCACTCCCCAAAACGGGAGAGAAGGGGAGATCAAGTACATCCATCCTCCAATCGCGCTTGCTACTGCCATGGTTATGAGTCCATACGTCTGTATCACTGAGAGTACTCGCTCATACTGTTTTTCGCGCTTGAGAGCCAGGAGAGAGTCGTAAATCATTGCATCACTCGTGCCTGAAAAAAAGCTTGTTCCGATTCCTAACAAAATAATCGCCAAAAGTATTTGCGAGAAGTGATCTGCACTTGCCATCACTATGTTGCCTAGACAATTGAACAAAAAAACCAGGAGAAGCGTTCGTTTCTTTCCGAGCATGTCTGCAAATGCTCCTGTCGGCAACTCAAGAAGAAAAATTGTCACCACAACAACTGTCTCGATAACCCCAACCCCTGCATAATCAGTAAACAAAAGATAGTAGGGGACCCAGATTCCCAACCAGAACCATGCAACATTGAGTGAAAAAATCACTTTCAATAAAATTATGTTGCGTTGCATTTCAAAATTATACTGCAAGATCAACCAAAGCAGCAAACTACAATAAACACAAGCGCTTGGGCGTGAAAAATTTCGACGACTGTTTTATCGGTAAATCGAGATACAACAAATTGCGAAAACACCTGGCCAGTACATTATCTATTACTGGATTTAACCAATTTCTTCATCAGTGGAATGAGAGAGTGTATGTACATACTGTGCAACGAGTTCTGGGAAAGGACATCGCCTCAGTGCAATCTGATATAACTGTCTTTGCTTCACAGCATCACGAGTCTCTTCAGTTTGTTCTTGAACTTTTTGATGAAGTGCCACCAATGCCTCTGCATACATTTCCTTGTATGTCTTTCTGGGGGCGTTCTTTTGTTCGGCGTGTTCCTTTTCTCGATTTGATCTCAACACAGGGTTTTCAGGCTCATCATTAAGCCAAGCAGTCAATTCCTCGAGTGAGTACCAGCCGGAATCGTTAATTTTTTGATCAGTTGGATTGAGCCAAAATCGCACATCTCCATCGAAAGAATAGTTCCAATTTTGCAGTGAGTACCAGTGTTTTCCTTTAGCGCGCAGTTCCACTTTTAGCTCTTCAAGTTCGGAAATTGCCTGGAGAATTTCTTCTCTCACAGGATCTTGACCAAGAGGTTGATCAGGTGAATACTGAGATGCTATGTGCCGAGAAGTTGAAACACCATCATATGAAGCTCCTGGCTCCAACCCATAGCGGTTCGGCGCGTACATGGCAATTTTAAATTTCTCGGAGGGCTCTTGTGGCCAACGTTTACTTTCAACCAAGTCTGTTGCTCCAAACCAATGACACCCGACCAATGCCAGTTCTGTAAACCCTGCATTCAATGCCAAATCTCTGACTTTGTCTGACGACACACAGGGAATATCACCTTCTTTGTAGCTTCGATCTTGCGTACCGCTCACTAAATAATATAGCAGTTTACGTCTGGCGTTTTCGTGCTCAAGCCACAGTTTTTTTTCTTCTCCCTCAGCGTTTAACACCTCCAAGAGACGATTCATTCGTGTATCAATTTCTTTTGTCATGGATTGAAACTCCAAATACATCCTATATTAATAGGATTATAACACATACAGCAAAATCTAATGATGAGCCGCGCACACTAAAAATCAATAAAAATAGGTCAAGCGAACAGGCTACTAGTTTTTCCAGGGTGACATCAGTTGAAAATAATTGCCTTCAGAATCAGCTAATGTTGCAATCCAAGCAGAGTCGTCCGCTGCCTGTAAATGATAGGGCTCTGCCACAACCGTCGCTCCTAAAGCTTTGATTCGTTCAAACTCTTGTCTAACATCTGGTGTCTCGAAATTGAGAATAATTCGTTGAGGATTGGTAGCTTTTCCTACAACCTCCGTATGATATCCAATTGCTAAGAAACAGGTGCCGACACTGAAACCAAACCAGTCCCCCTCTATCATATCTGGTTTTTTTTGAAAGACTTGCTCATAAAAAGCTGCCAAAGACTTGGGGTCTTGGGAACCAATCATAAGTGAGTTGAAGTTTAACATTCCGTTCCTTACTGTTGTAAGGTTATTACTGTTGCTGTAGCTTCAGTATACCCTAGAAGTTAAGAGTGAAAAAGGCAAGAACGCGTTCCATCAACTTGCCAAAACTCAAACAGCCGTATACGATGTGTTTATGCGTTACAAATCTCAAATTCTGCTTATCTTAAGTTCAGTTCTAGGTGTGACGCTCGGCGTTGTCAACACAGCACAAGCCCAGGTTATTGAACAACATCAGTCCGCCAAAGTTACTACTGAGTTTGAATGCACTGGCACTTGCTCGTCCTATTCTTCTACCTCAGTTTCCCAGCGCCAATTCATTTCAAACAACTCCACTGCGTCAGAGTACAGGAGAGCACGCCCAGAAATCTGGAAGAGAAGAAACACATATGGCTCAGTGAGGCTCACATGGGAACCACAAGACGGTACTTGTCTTATCAGATATTCAGAGGCCAAACGAAGCGACTTTGCATATGCAACCTCGACTAGCTGCAACGAAGGAGAAATTACTATTGGTGGCCTCGTACCAGGAAAAAACTATCGTTTTCAAGTCAAAATAGAAAATGACGACTGGTCAAAGCCAATTGTCAAAATTGCACGCTAACACATAAGTCACTTGTCTCAGCGTTTACCTAAGTCCGTGTTGTCCTTTTTCACAGCTCTATCATTTCCTTATGACCTCACAGCCAAACAACACCAGCTCCAGTACTAACCCAGTCGGGCGTTTTATGGTCGCAGCCGGCGCAGTGATTGAGCATCAAAAAACAGGTAAGATTTTGCTGCTTCAACGTGCTGAATCCCTCGATTGGCAAGCAGGTAGTTGGGAAATTGACTATGGACGACTTGACCAGTTTGAAGATCCGATTGTTGGTCTTAAACGTGAACTCAAAGAAGAAACAGGCATCACTGACTTACATATCGGCAAAACTTTGAGAGTCTGGCACATCTTCCGTGGGCCAGAGACTGCTGAGAATGAACTCATCGGTATAACGTATCACTGCACAACTACAACCGATGCTGTCACACTTTCTGCGGAACACCAGGATTACCGTTGGGTTGATGTGGAAGAAGCACTTGCTCTAATCAAAGTAGAAGGTATTAAACAAGATATTCAGGCCTTTCAAGCAACCAAACATGCCCTTGCTCAATCGATCGGCAGACAGGTCATTGGTGTGGGCGCAGGAGCTCTGATTTTTGATAGCAGGAACAGACTCCTCCTGTCTTTGAGAGGGGCAGGGGCCAAAAACGAAGCCGGCAAATGGGAAATTCCTGGAGGTGCAATCGAGTTTGGTGAAACTATCGAAGATGGTCTAAAAAGAGAGGTCGAAGAAGAACTCGCAATCAAGATCAAGGTCGGCGAAATGCTACAACTGTGCAACCACATTTTGCCTGATGAAGGTCAACATTGGGTGTCTCCCACATATCTTTGTGAAATAGTTGCTGGAACACCTACCATTCAAGAGCCAGAAAAATGTGAAAAAATTGGCTGGTTTACAGTTGCCGAAGCCGAACTTCTACCGTTAGCACAAGTCACAAGGCAAGACATAGAAATTCTAAAAAGCAGACAGAACCACACGTTCACATAATTGGCTTGAAGGCACTATCCAAAATACCAGTGAACACATTTCATAATAGCTCGTGTCACTTAGTTATGGTACTGTGGTCGTTATGGAAAACCTAGAAACCATTCGATGCTTTGTTATGGTTGGACTTCCCGGGAGTGGCAAAAGTACACTGGCTAAAAAACTTGCTCGCCAGCACGGTTGCACGGTACTCTCATCTGATGAAATTCGGCAAGAGCTACTCAACAGCAGTCGATTTGACCCCAGAGGAGATGACTTTGTGCGCGAACAAAGTAAGTACGCGTACGAGGTCATGTATGAGCGAGCACTCAAGTTGCTCACCGCGAATAAAAAGGTTGTCCTTGACGCCACCCATCTAGATTCAGCTAAGAGAAAAGCAATGATCTCTCGCTTACTTAAAGTTGTTGAACCAGACTCTGTTTGTTTTGTGGTCGTTAAGCTACCGTATGAACTGATCGACGAGCGCATGTCAAACTATAATCAATTGAAAACAGATGCTGGCGAAACTGTTTATGAGGCATGGAAACGCGTGATCGCATACGTCCAGCAACACATTCAACAGGGCGAGTATACTTGGCCAACTGAGCAAGAAGGCATTCCTATCTTCAATTATGAAAAACTTAAATCTCTCTTGGACTAGTGATATTAAGTGTCTTGCGTGGGATCTGGATGGCACGCTGTACCCACCTGACTCGAGGCTTGACCATGCAATTGAGTCACGAATTACGGCAGCGGTGGCACGTACACAACAAGTGAGTAGTTCAAGAGCAGAAGAATTGTTCTCAAACACTTACAATAAGTTACGAAGCAAAACAAAGAGTTTATCAAAACTTGGCATTCCAGGACAAGAATTCTTTCTTAATGTATGGAATGAAGTTGACCTCAGCCAGTTCATACAACCTAACCCTCAACTTGCAGTTGCACTCATAGCTCTTTCAGAAAGTGGTAAGTTTGATTTAGCAATCCTCACTAACAGTAATACTAGCTCGACTGTCGCTTCCAAGCTAGCCATGATTGGAATTGATCCGCACTGTTTCAAGCACATACTCACTTCTGTCGATATCGGTTTTCAAAAACCTGATCCAGAGGCCTTTACTGCTTTGCTGCAAGCAACTAACCACCGACCTGACCGAGTATTATATGTCGGTGATCGTGAAAACACAGATATCATACCTGCACAACTAATGGGTCTTAGGACTGCGTTAATAAGAAATAACTCGGCTGATTCTTCAAGCCAAGCCGATCTGATCATGCCATCGGCACTAGATTTGGCCGAATTTTTTCTCAAGAACACCATCAATGGGTAGGTTATAGCAGTAAGTTATAATACTTCCGTTCCTTAATACACCGATAAATGGATGTTCTGCATACAGATGTCCAATTCAGGAGAAAATCGATGACGATTCAAGTTGTTCTCAGATCAGGGGACATTACCACCAATGTCCCAGTAGATTGTTTGATTTCATCCATAAACTCTGAAGGCCTGTGGTTTGGCGGAGTTGATGAAGCGATCCGACGCGTCGCTGGTGATCAATTTCATAAACAAGCTCTTCAAATGTTGCGACAGTATGGCCTCCATGATGGGCAAGTACTATCACTGCCACAACAATGGGAACACGCAGGCAGCTTTCATAGCGTGCTGTTTGTGGTTGATGATCTGCAACAGCCACTCAACGTGCTGGTTTTTACCGCACTGAAAAAAGCAGAAAGCTGCGGATTTCGCAGTGTCGCACTCCCTCTGATGCGAACTGGAGTTGCTGCCGGAATAATGGAGCGCACTCAGCTTGAAGTAGTCCAAGCAATCAAAATGGGCCTACTCCAGTTTCTGAATGACTATCCTTATTCCAACATGCAGATCAATGTCGTCGCATACGGCATACCTAGTGCGATCCGGCTGTTCTTAATTTAGAGAACAGCCACTATCGTGTATTTATACATAAAGCACCTAAACTGCTTGAACAGTTAGGTGCTTTTTTTTGACAACACAGGGCACAGTCAAGAATAATGCCTCATTACGAGCCTAAATGGTTGCGTCAAACTTCGGAAACAAAGCCTCATTGAGTGACTCACCGGTGTAAGTTCGACGAATTGCCTCTGATAATAGCGGCTCAATCGGAACCACTTGAATCTTAGGGTGCTGAGTGATTTCAATTGGATGGGGGAGTGAGTTTGTCACCAGCACCTTTTCTATTGGTGAGCTGTCGAGTTTTTTCAAGAAATCACCAAGAAACAATCCGTGAGCTACAGCAACAAAAATTCTCCGAGCCCCACATTTGGCTGCCAACTCGGCCGCATGGAAAACCGTACTTCCACTCGCAATAATATCGTCGACAATCAATACATCTTTACCAACTACATCCCCAACCAATTCTACTGCAATTGAGGAGTTATCCGATCGCCTTCGCCTTTTATATATAAAGGCCAAACTGCTAGCTGTCAGAATGTGCGCGTAATAATCAGCGCGCTTTGTGCCACCAGCATCAGGGGAGAGCAGTACCCCACTCGAAAAACCGAGCTCTCGAATAGCAGGCACAAGTGAGTAGCTCGCATACAACTCATCCCAAGGCTCTTTGATATAGCCTTGCTGCTGGGCTGAATGATTATCTACTGTTATCAAACGATCAGCCCCAGCATGAACAAGCAGCTGCGGGAGCAGTGCAGCTGTGATAGGGACCCTGGGCTTGTCTTTTCTGTCTGCTCTTTGGTACGACGCGAACGGCTGCACAACTGTGATTTCTTCTGCAGAAGCTCGACGCGCTGCATCAATCAGCAATAAAACTTCTAGAATCGCATCGGCTTGTTTTGGGGGACCAGTTGGCTGAACAATGAAAACTTCCCGCTTACGCAGATTGGGTGCGATGGCAACTTGTATCTCGCCATCGGGAAAACGCGACACTGGCTCAAAACACTTGATGCGTAATAACTCAGCAACACCTTGGGCTAAGGCAGGGTATGCGCTTCCAGTTAAGATTACAATTGCTAAAGGATCAAAGTCTCGAATTCCTGCTACTTCAATCTGGCTACATTCGTCGTCTATTCGCTGTTTCACATCCCGAGTGTATTCCTTATTGCACTCATTTTCAACCCATAATTAAGTCATGAGAGCTGTTGTGTGCCACTGACCAATCAAGGGTTCCCCATGATTCAACCATTGAGTCCCATAGTTTTTTAATATATAATTAGAGGCTGTTTTGCGCCGCTAAAAACGGTCAGAACAAAGCTCTTTAAACAACAAGGTTGTCATCAAAAAACAGACCAATGGAGAACAATGGGCCAAACAAACGTTGTGTATATCGGATCGAAAAAAATCCAGAGTTTTTTGTTCAGAAGCATTCTGTCCATATGTTGTCTGCTCATCGCAGATGGGGTCGGACTGCTGGAACTTAACCCGAAGTCATTTTTTTTGATCCATTTGGTGTTGCTGGCTGTAGCATGGCAAGTAGTATGGAGCTGGTTTGCAAGTATGGCCACAAAAAACATGTGGCTCATTGATGCGCATAGCGCACACAGCTTTTTGCTTGCAGCACTAGTACTGGCAATTTTGACATTGCTGCTTCCCAGCGTTAATCTTGTTGATCAATCATGGACCGGTGTCATGAAGTTCACGATCAGCGCTGCGCTGATAACACCAACTCACGGTGAGTGGTATTCATAACACTAACCACACTAGACCCAGTCATTTACGGCTGGGTCTTTTTTCTAACTATTTGGTTTTTGCAAGTCTTTTACAGCCTCCTCAATATCTTCAGCCACAGAAACTTCAACAACTTTCTCATCAGCATCAGCTGGCTGTGCAGTCAGAGTTTCATTAGTTATGATGTCATCGCGTACAACTTTGTTACCGTAGAGCAGACCCCCATCTACTAGCCCCGGATCAGCTACTTGCTCTGATGTCAGGCCGCTTGCACCATTGCCACCTGATGAATCTACTTGCTGTTGTGGTACTTGTTCTTCTACTGGAGCAGCTGGAGCTGCTGCACCATCTTTACCATCACTTGCCTTTTTGTTGTCTTTTTTATCAGTTCCAGGTGTTTGCAACTCAGTAATAATCTCTGTCAACCGCGCATGAAGCGTTGCAAAAGTGCTCTGCCCAGCAACATGGTCGGCGTCTTTGTCGAATCTTGCCACGAAGTCATAGTTCGAGGTGTCATCCAGTTCGTATCCAGTCACTGATTCATTGGTATTTGTTTGCTCTAACTCAAGAAAGAGAGTTTTAAAGAGGTCATGATACTCGGCAGGAAACATCCTGGAGTACTCTCGCATGAGATTACTCACACCAGATAGGTATTTGCCAAGCTCAGCAACTGCCCTGTTAATCCCATCTGCTTCATGTGCTGCTTGCTTGAGCTGGTCTATCTGCAAACCCCCGGTCTCAGCAGATTGTGCGATGGCCGAAAGTCTAGAGATCAAGCCCCCTTCATAATTCCGGTACGAGGCGAGGTCTGCAAATCCCTGTGTGATAAGCAGTTTCATACGATCAACTAAAAGTGAATTTCTATCGACATTTGCGTCATCAGGCTGACTCTCATTAATGGCATCATCCATCTCATGCAATTTTAGTCGTCTGTTGTGATGTTTTTCACCCGAGAACACAAAGTTTTCAGGTACATTTTTGCCTAATTCTGTCTGCCAATACCCATCAGCAAAGTTAAATGTCAGCTCTGCCTGTCGATTCAGTTCCTCTGGGGTTGGGACATGATTGTCAAGGTCCTTCTCAGCTGAAGCTTCACCAAGGTCTTTGTTCAGCTCTTGTTCTGGAGTTTGTTGGGTTGGTGCTTGTTGCATAGTAGTTCTGTTATACCTGTAAGCTGAAAACTGCACAAGCGCAAGTCACACTCATGGGTCAAACCAATCAAACAACTGAAGCAAAACTGCACGCTTCCCTGCCGGCTCGCTAATTGACATTAAGAGCTCTAGTATTTCCCCTGTAACCTTTCGATAGTTCTCCACTCCAGCAGCAGCAACTACTCGCTTTTGTGCAAACTTTGAAGGAGAGCAACCGCTTCCACGTGTGACATCAACAAACATTACCTCATTTGTCGCTTGGTTTGTAACTAGAAAATCGGGTGTGGTCTTGGTCTTCTTTACCTCACCATTCTTATCTGCCACTGGCTCTTCACAACTTATGGAAGGGGAGAGCTGAACCATAAAACCTGCAAGCACAGCCTGAACTGAAAACTCTCTCTCAAACTTGTCTTGACCAAGTGGTTGTATTTGTTCTGTCCGATTCGACATGTTTAGTTAAGATACTCCATCATCAGAACTCGTTACCACGTTTTAGTTTCCGTATAGCCATTTGGGTAGCCGCAATAGTGGCACCATCGCTGATCTCTCCTGCGTCTATCATCCGTAAAGCTTCGTCGTAAGTTACCCAACGCCGTTCGGCAATCACCTCACCGACCTCACTGTGATGGGTGTTTGTTTCAAGTGTCGGCGAATGTGCAATGAAGAAAGTGACCAGCTCAGTATTTAAGCTGTGAAGTGGATAGAACTTGCTGAGCTGTTCTACTGTCTCAACCTCTATTCCAGTTTCCTCTTTGAGTTCTCGTATCGCGGCCTGCTCGGCTGTCTCACCCTTGTCAATACCACCGCCAGGAATTTCCCAACTATAATCGTCAATTACGTACCTGTATTCACGACAGAGCAAGAGCTTATCATCGTGAACCACAACAACTGCAACTCCACTCTTGCGATCAACCCAAGCATATGCACCATTTGTGCCATCTGGAAAAACTATCTCGTCCTGATATAAAGTCAACCAGGCATCTGTATAAACAATGTTCCGTTTTCGCAACTTGTACATCGGCTTCATTATAAACAAACTGTATAAATATAGTCTAGAGATAGCAATGTTTAAAATCTCAAACAATCAATCGATCAAAACATCTACTTTTTAGTCTGTTGAAGGTATGTGAGAACTACATCATTAGCTTTTCCGGTGGTCTGTAGTTCTGGTAGGCGAGACTTATCACACATGACTATTTCCAAAAACTGCCCTGACAACTCGGACAATTGACTTCCCAATTGGTTAAGCTGTGCCACCGTAGTTCCTAGAACTTCGTCACGGATCTGTTGACGCAGGTCTTTGGTTAGCCCAATCATCTCCTGAACAAATGCCTTGTAACCTTTCGCATCGGGCAGCTGATATCGGTCAAGCTCGCCTATTGTACCAATGATTACTTTTTCTAAGTTGTTTTTATCTAGGGTGACTGTTCGTAAATACTCAGACATGCCTTTAAACACACCAATCGTTTCTTTCACGCGAGGATCGCGATACGAGACAGCTGCGACAACACCGGAGACAAGTTCAAAACGAACATTCGCACCATAAGCTCCGCCCTGTACCCTAACCTTATTCCAGAGATACTCAGTTCTTAATAACTGACTTACAACCAACGTCACACCTGATAGCACAGAGTGTTTAATTGGAAGTTTGGTTGCAACTCCAACAAAATTCACCGTACTTGGCATTACCAGTGCCTCAACTGTCAATTTGTTCTGTGGTGTGAGAATAACAGGTTTTGGTACATCAGAACTGGTTTGTTTGCCAATTGTTCGGAATAGCTGCCGAAGCTGCGCTAGAACGTCATTGGTATTTTCAGGCGAAACTGTGAGATTCCATTGACAGTTTCTTCCCAAGAAAGTCTCTTTTGCCGCCTGCTTCAGTTGCTCACCAACAGATGATTTAACGCTGTCTTTTTGTTGGCTAAGCTGTCTAAGTAACTCAAGTTGAGTGATGCCATTCCACTCCTCTGATAGCATTCCTGCCGAAGTAAGCCGACTGTTTAATCGATAGGAGACTAACTGATTTCCAATCTCGGTCAAGCTTGCCTCAAACTGTGCTTTTTCTTCAAGTATCAACTGCTGAAGTCGGCGTTCATTTGACCAGTTGGTTGCTGTCAGCAGTTCTATCAGCAGCTCGACCATCTGAGGAATTTGATGTGGCAGCGACTTGACGCGTATAACAAACTGCTGGATTGGCGCTGCTTTTCCTACCACTGTACCCGCAAACAAATGCGTCGAAATTCCACCAGTATGCGTGTCGATAGCAGTTTGCAGTGACTCTTCTGGGAAATGTTGCGTGCCCAGTTCTGTAAAAGCTGTACTCAAAAGTGGCATAAAAGAGCGGAGCTTCTCTGGCACTTCCGCGATACTCCAAGCGATATCCAGGTAAACTACTCCATTTGTATCCAGCTCATGCACGTATCCACTGACACCCTCTAGGTCCTGTTGTTGAGTAGGTATAACTGGTGTCTGAGAAGGAATATCACTGAGCGCGACCACAGGCAATGTTTGCAGTACTTCAGGTGAGTCAGGTGTCTCTTGAGCCAGCTTCAACTCGGCCGCCGTCTTTTCCAGCAAGCCGCGCTTGGCTGCCGAACAGCTACGAGTAAACTGTTTCAAGCGCTTTTGCTCTTCTCGTTCAATTTTCTTGAGTAATTCTTTATCTGGTTTTACTAACACTTCTGAACCGTGAGTATTTTCCAAGAAATACAATTCCAACCATTGTTGTAGCTGGTTAGGCTCAGCCAATAAAGAACTGCGCAGGTCTGCCAATGGCTGCTCAAAGGATAAAATTGAGATGGGATCAGTCCCATAGACCCAACTGCGAAGTACTCTCAGTCCCAGACTCAGCCCCTGCGGAAAACTGCCACTATTGTTCTCTCTGAGGGAGAATTCCATTGTGTTTAAAGCAGCAACAATTGCCTCGTGTTCAAAACCATCAGCTTTGAGCTTCTCAAGTGTCTTGGTAATGAGTGCCCAAATTTTTTTCGCATGTACTGCCTTACAACCTCGCAAGCCAATGGAAAAAGTTTTTTGCCTTAAATCAAGCTCCAATCCATCTCCTGCTAGATCCTCGCCTAAACCTGAGTCGATGAGTGCCTTCCTTAAAGGAGCCGTTGATGTACCAATTAACAAGTACTGAAGGGTGGAAAGTTTGAGCTGTGTCTCTAAGTCTGAGTCATCCGTCACTACCCAATTTCGAGTCACAAATGCTTGGTTGTTATCAACAGAATCGCTGGGATATTTACCCAACAAACGATTCGTATTCATGAAGGGATTCTGAATGGGGACGGTAACCGGAGATTGGGTCGGTGATGAAAACTGGTCAAGATATTCAGCCAACCTTCGAAGTCTCTCCTTTGGATCATCGTTACCAGCAAACCAAAATAATGCATTCGATGGATGATAGAACCGCCGATGGAATTCTACAAATTCTGAGTGTTGCAAGTCGACGATTGCTGATGGGATTCCACCCGAATCGAAGCGATAGATTGTTTCTGGAAACAGCGACTCCTGAGTAGATTGCCACAAGTTACGATCCGGAGCCATCTGAGCACCCTTCATCTCGTTAAACACAACACCTTTGTACTGGAAACCCTTGCCAGTAGGTGAGTAGTGCCAACCTTCTTGTAAAAAACTCTGTTCAGACAAAAGCGGGAAAAAAACAGCATCTAAGTAGACATCCAACAGGTTGTAGAAATCCTGCGTGTTTTGACTGGCAAATGGGTAGATTGTTTTATCCGGATAGGTAAATGCGTTCAGAAAGGTATTTAGAGAACTCTTCATCAGTTCAACAAACGGCTCCTTGACTGGATACTTACGAGAACCGTTGAGCACTGCGTGTTCAAGTATGTGAGCGACTCCAGTATTATCGTTCGGGAGTGTACGGAAAGCCACAGCAAAGGTTTTGTTGTCATCGGCATTAATTAGGGAAAGAACTTGGGCTTTAGTTTTTTCATGTTGCCATAGTTCTGCAACAGACCTCAACTCTGGCACTTCAACTTGCCTGAGCCGAACAAAACCATAGAGTTTACTCATATACAAATTCCCTATAGGTTCACTTGGAATAGTTAGAACCTCAACAGTGTCACATTACCTACACGTCTATTATACGGTACCTTCAGCAATGCGTTGATTGGACATGGCAAGTCGAAGCGCACCGTGCACTGGAGGATCAGTCGGGTACTGAGCCACTAAATTTTTATACTTCTTTGTAAGTTCTGTTAGTACTGTCTCTTTAATAAATGGTACAGATAGCACGGAACCGGCAAAGACGCACTCAAAAGTCATCTGTGAAAACCCTAATCGTTCTATAACTGTTGCGGCTTGATTGACCAACTCCAGGCAAGCATGTTCAAAAATCAGTTTTGCCCCAGAATCGCCAGATTGAACAGCCTCTGAGCAAACAGTTGATAGGCTTGCAATCTCATGCTTATTGAGGAGCGGATTATAAACCTGATCTTTTAACTCAGCGATACTAGCAATACCAAAATGCTGGCAAACCAGCTGCTCAAGCAAACTTTTTTCGCAGCGACCATCAAAACTCTTCACTGCCTCTCTGAGCACCTGTCGTCCGATGTAATAGCCTGAGCCTTGATCAGTGAGCAAGTAATCCATTCCACTGGTCCTTGCGACCATGCCTGTTTCAGACTGACCAAAACAAATCGTGCCAGTTCCTGAAATAAGCACCATTCTATTTGCAGCAGTAGATCCATTTGCTAAAGCGATAATACAGTCATTTACCAGCACCATTTCATCGATAGGGAGCGGAGCCAATGCTGACTTAAAAATGGAATACGCCATCGCGTGCTCCTTGGGAGTATCCATGCCAGCAAGTCCCATTACCATTCGAGGAAACTGTTTGTCATCCGGAAGTTTCTCTGTGGCTTGTCTAATTGCTTCCAGTAAGTTAAAGCTTGCGGCCCCGACATTTGTCACGGTCAGGTTCGTTGGACCAGAGTTACCTCTCCCAATAATTTTTCCGTCCGCGTCCGCACATAATACATCCGTCTTTGTCCCACCACCATCGACTGCTAAATAGTAACTCATGCTCACATCTTGTCACTTCACCTACAGAGAGTCAATAACAAGGCTTGCACAAAGTACTTGACTTAACAATCTGTTACAACTCAGGAATTGTCTTGATCTGCAGATCTTTAACTTCGAAATCTTTCTTCCGCTGCAAGTACAGCAAAACAGTCTCGATATAGACGGCATGACTCCAAACAAGCGGTGTCGCCGACAGTGATTCGCCAGAGTAGGGGTCGAGCTGCTCAGCCAAAACCCCAGAAGCATACATATGTTGAGTTACCCATTCAAAGACATGTTCGGCATATTGAAGATTTTCTAAGTTCAACTCTGGAATACGCAGACGACGCTGAGCCTCCCACAAAGTTGTGATAAACCAAGGATTAGATAGATCAGTGGCTTTAAAATAGTTGTCCCTTTCGTATCTAATGTAGCCACCCACCTGCGTGGGATTTTTCAATCGACGCTCAACCTGTTGCAAAGTTTTTTGAAAAAGTGGGTCAGTTTGCTCAAACATGCCAAAATACCACATGCCAAAAAGCGAGCTTGCATCAACCGTTTCATCCTGAGTGATGACGGTTTTATCAACTGTCACGAACCGAACGAAACTATCAAGCTTCTGACTGAACAAGTGTTTGATTGCAGCTGCTTTGATTGCATCTGCTGCGGTCTTGTACTCTCGCATATGATTGCGCTTATCCAACAACTCTGAAAAGTGAGCCGCAGCCATAAGTCCGCCATACACCGCAGCACATGTGTAAGTGGAAACTCCAATTTTCTCTTCCCACAAATCATATGAAGGTAGAGGCAAACCCGTCTCAGTCTCTCGGAAGCTAATTAGGAATTTAGCAATTTTTTCGATAAATGGCTTGTATAGTTCTTCAATAAACTCAAGATCCTTCGATGATTGGTAGTGATTCCATAGAGCGAACAACACTGCAGCACTTTCATCTTCTTGGATGGGCAACTGCAAGATTTTATCTTTTAGCCACTCACTCTGCGAAGTGGTAGAGTGCCAGGTCGAACCCAAACTCTTATCCGAGCGAAACCGATGATGTAAGTACCCATCTGGGTGAAGTACCTCCTGGCAGAACTTAAAAAATGGCTTAGTGACGGTAGTAAACCCTGCCTTGTCAAGCGTGCTGACTATAAAGGCTGCATCACGCGGCCACATGTAAGAATAGTCATCTTTTCCGTACTCAATCATTTCACTGTCCGCAGAGGCAATGATGCTGCCTCTGTTATCAGTGTGGGAGCGCAAGATAAAGAGAGAGGTATCAAAAAGTTTTTTTTGTACGGGCGGAAGGGTGCCTGTATCAATGTTGCGAGTGTTAAGCCAAGCGTTCCAATATGACTCTGTGGAGTGAATCATGGCCCCTGGAGTTTTGCGCATTACCACTTGATTGAGCTCATACGCTTCCTCCAATGATCTCCCTGCACATATCCAGTAGAAAATACGGGTTTTTTCTCCTTTTTCACCTGAAGCACAAAAACGAACGACTGAATCAACAGAACCGTGTTCAACAGCATTCTTCCCCAAGCTACCATCTTCTGCATCTCGGTATACACCTTCCTTGCCTTCATCCTGGTACGCCCCTATTGCAAAGTCATCAATTGCGCTACCTGTTGCTGTTCTCCCATTCACAATGAATACACGCCTGCCTTTGTAATGAACAATTGCATTGTGTGTCGGATCATAAAAAGCGGTATTTCGCTTTTTGCTTTCACTAATCAAGAATACTTGGTGGAAAAAAATCTTCACATCAACGGGTTGCTGGCTGTGGTTGTAAATATCAGCTTGCCGAAGGAACACATTGGTCTCGTTATAAACAATGTCCTCCATGACAACAGTGACTTGGAGTTTTTCACTTTTGCAAACCAGGTAGCCCACCATCGTTTCTGGTTTGTAACCAATATTAATTTTCCAACTGCCATCATCAATCCAAGAAAACTGCTGATTAACCATTATTCCTATGCGATGCTTATGACCAGAGACATGATTCTCCAATCCCACATAGGGGTAATACAAGTCCCTGACAAAGCCGAACTTGTCTAGACAAACTAACATCGTTCCATTTCCGAGGGTAAGGGCACGCGACATACCCTTCATCTTACCAAGGTTAGTGCTCAACAAACAATCATGAAATCGCTTATTGTCATTTGATATATTTAGCAATAGTAATATACTGCGCTGAAATATGAAGAATTCATTTCAAAAAGACGAAATTGATACACACTGCTTCGGCATAACACAACACCAACCTGATCTCAAGCCCCTCAGTGGAGAAGAGCTTAGACTTTTCTATAACGGTAAACGACATAACCGGATAGGTGAGCCAACTGGGGCTGAGATCCGAGAAGTTAGACAGCTTTTTTTAGAATTTTTGAAAAAAATACCAGTAGAGGCTCAAAACATGGAGTTTGTTTTGGCGCTCTTTACGCTACTCAGTTCACTTCTTACTTTAGCCGAGAGAGGTGGGGAAAAGTCAGCCATCTTCCAGCACATGAATGAAACGCTTCGCGAACTCAGGCCATCCTCCCAACCAAATCAGCCAATACAATAGAAAACCGCCGGTACGCTTCTTGTGGAGAATCATACGGACTAAAGTACGCGTGCACATCTCCATCAGCTGACCACTTCGTGCACATATAGTAAAAATGATCACTAGTCTGAAGCCGTCGCCAATCATCCAGGAGTTGTTTGTTCTTGGATTTTAGAACTTCTGACTCAACAGAGTATATCAATCGCAGAGTATCTTGTTGGAAAGCATTTTCTCGCCACGCTGTTAAGTCTCTATCAACGTCTGCCCACGAAATTGGCTCGGGCACGTTGTATTCAGGCAGTGAATTAGTATGTGAAATCTGTGAAAAAATATGATGAGGTGTCGTGAAACTGTTCCACTCCTTGTCTGAAAATCTTTTTACAAACTCCGTGAAAAAATCAAAAATACCGGTGTCTTTCCATTGGTGCTCACCGAAAGTCTCAAAGTCCATGAACAAGTTGAGCACCTCTGTTTCTCCATAAACTTCAATCCATTCCAAGTACCGATCTACAGTCAGAGGATACCATTGCCAGTTTCGATCTGAGAAACGAAAAGCGACATCATCAGACAGTTGAGCGTGTTTGAGCAACAACGGCAAGGCGGGAGTGCCAGTACTTTTAAAAACGTTTGTTTTTGAATTCCCTCCGAGATAGCGATCAACAGCCTCAGTCAGCATCCCAAGAATTGGAAACGGAAGCGTGCTGACTTGTGCAGCTACATCATTTGAGTAGATCAGTTCAGTGTTGCGGAATACCTTGGGTTGCACTCCAAACAATTGTTGCACCGCTTCATACTGCATTCGTACTTGTCGCTTAAACTCAGCCTGTGAGTATAAACTCGCTAGGGAGTGATAGTACGTCTCAGTTAAAAACTCGACACGGCCTGATTGCGCCAACATCTGCAGCAATCGCAATACTTCTGGCTGGTACCGCTCAGCTTGTTCTAAAAATACACCAGAACAGGAGAGTGCAAAACAAAACCTTGGCTCCTCGTCAACCAACTTCAGCAACAAACGCAACATTGGCAAGTAAGACTTGGCCGCAACTTTGTGAAAAATGGTTCTGTTCTCATCTTGCTTTCCCTGTGCGAAGTATTGTGGTTTCGAGGCTCCAACCTCAAACAATGACACCTCACGCAATCGATCAGGCTGATGAAGTTGAAGATATATACAAACCTGTGGCATAAATGTACCGGCCTAACAGATCATAGACTACTTACCCAAAAAGGCGCGCCGGTAAACTGCAGCAATGCGCTCAGCAGCTCTGGTCCAGGTAACTTGCTCAATATCTTTGAGTTGGGTGGCGACTTGTTGGGCGTGCTGCTTTGGATTGCTCAGGAGCGAAACCACCGTTTCCACCATTTTATCAACATCCCAGAAATCAACAGCGACACTGCCTGACAACACCTCACTCACGCCTGCATTTTTAGACACAATGACAGGAGTGTGTCGCTGCGCTGCCTCAAGTGCAACTAAGCCAAAGGGCTCAGAAACTGAAGGCATCACAAAAAGATCAGCTCTGTCAAGAAGTCTTTCTCGTTGTGTATCGCGCAAGAAACCACTGAACAGTACTGATGCCGATAACTGGTCGTATGCAGAGCGGAATAACAAATCGTGGTACATGTCACCAGAACCTGCAACGACAAATAGTACATCTGGAATCTGCTGGATAACCTTCCTGGCTACTGCTAAAAAGTACTCAACCCCTTTTTGTAGGGTCAGTCGTCCCATATATGCCACCACTGGGCGTTTGGGAGCAAATGCCTGTTTTTTCGGCGGATGAAACACCATTGGATCAATGCCATTGTGAACAACTGAAATCTTACTGTCAGCAATACCATATTGTTGGCTTAGCAAACGTTTGGTGTAGTAACTAACAGCAATGATGTGGTCTGCTGCTTGCATACCAGTTTGCTCGATCTGGGCAATCATTTGATTTCCGGCACGTAAACCAGCCCTGTCATACTCTGTTGAGTGAATGTGAGCAATCATTGGTTTGCCTGATTTTTGCCTCAGTTGTGCAGCAGCCGGGAGCGACATCCAGTCATGTGCATGAATTACGTCAAAATCTTGTTTGAGAGAAATGCCTTTTTGCACTACTTGCTCCGCATACTGAGCAACTTTTTCTTCTAGTTCTGACTGTGGTAACAGTCGCATTGTATCAATATCAGTATTTCCGTCAAAGTTTGTCGCAATCTGATGCGCTGTTTCATAGACGTTGAGTGGTGGTTGAAACTGCAGGCTGGGTTGAGCGCTAAACCAACGAGGATCCGAGCAGTCCAATACCTGCATGTGACCAATTGGCTCGTCGTGGTGGTAGGGTAGAGCAAAATGAATTGGAGTTTGCTGACTTGCCATAGCTTTGGTCATGCCGGCACAGGCAACACCCAATCCGCCACTATTGTGGGGAGGGTACTCCCAACCAATCATAAAAACTCGCTGCGTATCATTCTGCATCGAACGCTACTTTCCATCTGGTGGCTCGCAAAAACACACCGCTGAGCATAGTGTGAATCCAGTGTAGCTCTTTTCTGTAGATAAGTTCAAGCGGAGTTTGACTTAAAAGCTTGATGGTTACATGCCACTGTACTACTCAAGTAACTCTGGGATCCTGTCTGCATAATCGACTCTGTATTCGCCAACAGCAGTTCTACGCAACCCCACCATAACTGCTCCAACCCCCAGCGCTTGCCCCATGTCGTGTATTAGCGAACGAATATATGTACCAGAACTCACGTGCACCCTGCCTCTTATGACAAGTTTTCTTGTGCCCAAAGAATCAGCTCTATCTTCTTGCCACTGCATGGAGAGCAGTTCATGTTGAAAAACAGTAATATCTCGACTGGGAAGTAGGGACATATCTAGATTACCCGACCGTGCCAACTCGTATAGCTTTTTGCCCCTACGCTTGACAGCAGAAAAAGCTGGCACGACTTGTGTTAGATTTCCAGTAAATTGTTGTATCACTTGTTCAACTTGCTGCTGCGTAATCGACTGTAGCTCAGATTGTGTTGCGATGACTTGAAGCTCACCAGTGCAGTCATACGTGTCAGAAGTTAAACCAAGTTGAGCTTCATAGTCGTACCATTTATCGAGCTTAAGAAACTCACTTTGTCGCTTCGTAGCCTGTCGCCCAACCAAAATAATCAAAAGTCCTGTTGCTAGCGGATCAAGCGTGCCGCTGTGCCCAACTCGTTTTTCCCCTGTTTGCCGACGAACCCAATTGACGACCTGGTGACTAGACCATCCCTGTGGTTTATCAACTAACCACACATCTGTGTCCCTGCCTGTTTCTGTAAGTATCATATGCACTGCATAGTATAATTCTTTAGTTGCCTTTCAAATACTGTTACACTGTAGGTAATGCCCATCAAACATGTACTCAAGGGTGAGCGTATGGCAGTTACTGCTCACCGACACCCAAGCTCCATAGCCGATTTGAACCAAGTTGCTCTTCGCATCAGGAGGCTCATCATTCGCATGCTGCTCAAAGCAGGGAGTGGGCATAGTGCTGGCCCGTTAGGAATGGCTGATGTATTCACGGCACTGTACTTTGCAGTTCTCCGGCACCGTCCCAACCAACCACAGTGGGACGGCCGTGATCGGGTCATTCTTTCCAATGGTCACATCTGCCCTGTGCTCTATGCAACCCTTGCCGAAGCAGGTTACTTTCCAAAAAAAGAAGTGCTGACACTGCGAGCATTTCAATCTCGTTTGCAAGGTCATCCTCACTTGGGATCACTACCAGGAGTTGAAAACACTTCTGGGCCACTCGGCCAAGGTCTTTCCCAGGCAGCTGGACTTGCGCTTGGCCTGCGAATCGATAATAAAAAAAACCGGGTGTACTGCTTACTCAGTGACGGTGAACATCAGGAGGGACAAACTTGGGAGGCTTATATGTTCGCAGCGGCCAACCGACTCACGAACTTAACTGTCTTAATTGACCGTAATAACATCCAAATTGATGGATACACTGAGGACATTATGCCCCTACATCCTCTGGAGAAAAAAATCGAGAGCTTCGGCTGGCAAGTATTTGAAGTTGATGGTCATAACATCCAAGCGGTCATCGATACAGTTCACCAGGCACATGCAATCCAAGAGCAACCTACAGCCATCATCTGCAACACTATTCCCGGAAAGGGTGTGAGCTTTATGGAAAACAACTATGTTTGGCACGGAAAGCCTCCTCATTCCGATGAGGCAAAACGCGCACTCAGAGAATTGCGAAGCTTGCAAGGAAGTATATGGTGGGAGTAAGAAACAATCAGTCACAGCAAGTCAGTACCAGAGACGGGTTCGGTCAGGGTTTGTTGGAAGCTGCACAAGATAATCAAGCTATTGTTGGGCTGTGTGCAGATTTAACAGAGTCTGTCCGTATGAATTGGTTTGCTCAAATGTTCCCAGACCGTTTCATTGAAGTTGGCGTTGCTGAACAGAACCTTGTCGGCTTGGCAGCTGGTCTAGCACTAGCTGGCAAGCATCCCTTTGCCGCAAGCTATGCCACATTTAGTCCAGGCAACAATTGGGGACCAATACGTTCAAGCATTTGCTACTCGAACCTATCTGTTACTCTCGTGGGCGGCCATACAGGTATTGCAATCGGGCCCGATGGGGCAACTCACCAGGGACTGGAAGACATTGCGCTCATGAGAGTGTTACCAAATATGACGGTTGTGGTTCCAGCTGATAGGGAGGAAGCCAGAAAAGCTACGAAAGCTTTGTCACAGCTCAACTCACCAAGCTATCTTCGCATCAGTAAGTACGAGGGACCAGCAGTAACTGCACCAGATACTCCGTTTGAACTCGGTACAAGTATCGAACTGAGATCAGGAACGGACGTATGTCTGATTGCTTGCGGCACAATGGTATCAACCGCACTCGAAACCGCATCCATGTTGGCGAAAAAAAATATCAGTGCTCAAGTAGTGAACATGCACACTATTAAGCCCATCGATACCAAACGACTTCGCGGTGTGTTTTCACACAAAAAACTTGTTGTTTCACTTGAGGATCACCAAGTCGCTGGTGGTTTGGGTTCAGCTATTGCCGAAGAAGTTTCACAGTTCTCACAGAAAGCCAGGTTGCTGCGTATTGGCATTAATGATGCGTTTGGCCAATCTGGTAGTGCAGATGATCTACTTGAAGCATATGGTCTGACTGCAAGTCAGATTACCCAAGCACTCATCCAATCACTCAACAATAATCTTTAAGCGAGCCCCATCGAGTTGTGCCCTTTCTCCGTTCGACGATCGGATCTGGACCACATATTGGTTTATGCCACTTGGAAGCTGAAAGGGAATAGACTGACGCCACTGTGAAACACTGGTGTTGTTATTAACTTCTGATGCGTGAAAGATCAAGCCTGAACTCAGGTTCTTAAGGCGAGCACGAACTTCACCAGAAACTATGGAAAGCGTCGCCTCAAAAACAACACTTTTTACCCGACCATACTGCGCCAAATCAATTGATGCCGTGGTACCACTCAAATCAGACCAATCCCGACCAGTCGTCGAACCTGTCCCTAAATAAACAAAGTACTCCTTGACCTGACTTTCAACCACCGATGTTGCTTTTTGTTTGCCTTGTGTCGGCTTTGCCTGCTCAGCACCCAAACTCGCCACTGTCACTTGCAACTCAGCAACTTGCTTCTGCAACGCCTCAACCTGCGCCGAAAAAGTTGCAGTCTGATCTAAAATCTCAACTGGCTGTCGAGGCTCAACCACTGACACCAGTTCATCTTTGCTACTTCTCAGTGATAACCAAACAGCAATTCCCGAACAGACAGTTGCTGCCACTGCCATGCTCATGGCAACCATGCCTATAGTGTTTCGCATAACCCCAGTATAGCCTAACTAGCTTGCCTTTTTAACGAGAAGTGCCATACTGGTGACATGGAATGCAAAGCAACTAAAGTCAGTATTGTTGGTTGTGGCAACGTTGGTATGACCGCTGCATACTCGATGCTTCACCATGGTGGCATCGATGAGCTATTGCTAGTCGGACGAGATCGAGAAAAATTGATCGGTGAAGAGCTAGACCTGGAACACGGCATGAGCTTCCTACATCCAGTCAAGGTTCGCTCTACCGATGACTATAAAGACATTGCCGGCAGTGATGTGATTGTGATTACTGCTGGTGCTGCCCAGAAACCTGGGGAGACACGACTAGAACTTACAGCAAAAAACTCCCGAATAATCGAAGATATTATGCTTGAAATTGTCAAGTATGCCCCTGGTGCAATAGTGTTGATTGTATCAAATCCAGTCGATGTGCTGACATATCGAGCGTACCGAGTGGCAGGGTGGCCTAAGGGTCGTATCTTTGGCTCTGGTACTACACTGGACACTGCCAGATTTCGCTTTCATCTCTCTGAGTTCCTCAAGGTTCATCCTAAAAGCATTCATGCATATATCTTGGGTGAACATGGTGACAACTCATTCCCAGCGTTAAGCGGAGCAACCGTTGGCGGTCAACCTCTATCCGCATTTCCTGAGTTTTCCGAGGACAAAGCCCGAAAGGCATATGAACTAGCCCGCACAGCTGCCTATAAAATTATTGCTAGCAAAGGCTCGACCTTTTACGCAATCGGAGTAGTAATTTCGCATATCGTATCAGCAATCTTAAACAACTCCCGTTCGGTTTTGCCGGTTTCGATTCCACTCCACAATTACTTTGGCATTAGTGGTATCGCCTTGAGTGTACCCTGTGTTGTGGGCAGAGAAGGGGTAACCCAAACATTGCAAACCAAACTGAATTGGGAAGAGAAACAACAACTAGAGAAAGCTGCTGAGACATTAAAGCAGTACTTGATAGTGTAGTATTTTAAACCTGACATCCGGGGCAGTAGTATGTCCCCCGACCCGCCAGCTTGACCTTAGCGAGTGATACCCCACAGTTATAGCAGGGGAGGCCTTCGCGGCTGTATACAAGCACAACATTTTGATACTGCCCGGCAAACCCTTCGATATTTCTATAGTGGTCAATAGTTGCACCTCCGAGCTCGATCCCACGCCAGATTACTGTCAGAGCTGCTTCATAGAGACATTCGGCCTCTTGTTCAGACAGCGACTTGGCAGGACGCCAGGGATCAATCTGCGCTAAGTTCAAAGCATCACAAGCGTATATGTTGCCCACACCGCTGACTATGCCTCCATCCATCAATACCACTTTGACTGGTCGTGCAGTTTTTTGGAAAGCATCGTACAGTTTCATGGCTGTAAATGATGGATCGATAATGTCCAGACCTAGTTTTTTATATTCGACTTCGACCTGACCATCGTCCATCACTTTCCACCAGCCAAACAAACGCTGATCATTAAAAAACAAGGTAGCATCATCACTCAGTTGAACCATAATCCGAGTGTGTTTAGAAGGAAGCTCACTCACCCAGTCAGCTGTCGGATGTCCACCGCCAATGTGCGTTTGGAGGTCAGTGTAAATGAGCTGACCCGTCATTTTCAGGTGAATCAAAATGTTGATTTGTTCTGGGAAATGCAGTCGGATTATTTTTGCTTTTCTGCTAATACCAATGATTTGCTTGCCAATCAGCTGTCGAAAATCACCCTTCATGCTCTTGGGATGAAGCACAGATAGATTGGTGACTCTCTTACCAACTATGTGGGCTTTCAACTTACAGGTAATTGTCTCAACTTCTGGTAATTCTGGCATTTCATTGAGTGATTATATACGAGATCAACACACCAGTGAAAACCATAAAGAAAGATCATTCAGTGCAAAAAATCCCGCTAATAGAGGGATTTTTCGCAATTTGTGAGTCCGCCGGGACTCGAACCCGGGACGCACAGCTTAAAAGGCTGTCGCTCTAACCGACTGAGCTACGGACCCACTGCTAAGCATGCTGTACACAAGAATGCACACAACAATCAGACGAAGCAGTGTATTATATCAGCACATTACTGCTTGTTTCCATCAGATTGTGCATACGAAAGTACAGTTTACAAGTTGCCGGTACAAATCAGTATACACTCCAAGTGATGTATAGACAATTTTCTGTTTCACAGTTCTCACTCTTGCAATACACCTCTTTTTTTTTCATACTATGCAGGCTTTGACCCACTGCTGTTACTCGTATCAAGTGCTATAATGTTCTTGCCCATGTTAAACACTCAAAAGCTGCTCTATATTCTCTCAGACGTTTCATACGTAGTGGAACTGCTACCAACTAAAAAAGAGCACACATTTGCCGTCCAGACCTTCCGACAAATCAACGGTGAGTTCATGGATGATAATACATTCATCACTAATAACGTCGTTAAACTCCTGAGCAAGCTTGAACCTGACGAGTACCATCTAATACTTCCCGATTTTCTCTTTACTAATACCATCATTAGCGTCGAAGCTAAGTCAGACACAAAAATTAAAGAGTATCTCAAGTCAAAACTTCTTCCCAGCCTTGGCATCTCAAACGACACACATGAGATCGAGACCCTCGTTCTTGCCGAGTTTAAAGGTAATTCTAAAGTTCAGCTCTCTGCCATTGAAAAAGAGATATTGGCACCAATTCGAGTGGCTGTGGCTCAACAAAGTGCCAAGGTCAAAGCTATTTCCCCACTAAGCTGGACAATAAAGTCACTGGTCTCTCTTGAACCTTCTATTAGTGTTATTCAAATCGGCTCAAAACTTTACAGTGCTCAGCACTATATTGGTATAGACCAAACAAACATGGCTGATGTCGGTGATACAGAGACTATTGCCGAAACAATCAAGACCTTAAAGGGTGGCGAGCCAAATATTCAGACTGTCTATCTGCTCACCAACCAACTGGTTGAGGATTCACTCAAATCAACATTATCTAGCACAATACCACTTCAGCAACTCGCATCATATAAAGATGAAGACAGTCAAATGCCTTCATATGTCAAAGAAATTATTGAAGCAGGAATGAAAACACTATCCATTAGTGATTATCCTGTCCCGAAGTTCTCACTAGGGAAACCAAGCGACGAAGAAAAAGCAGCTGTTGTACTCGCCCAAACAACTGCCAAAGAAAAAAACAAACCAGACGACGAAGCAGTTGAGGAAGTCAGCGCGCCCCAATTATTAGCAAGCGAGACGAGCCATCAAGAAAAACTTGAGGCTGGTGATGACATCCCTCCACTTCCCGGCCCTTCAACACCCCAAATTGGCGTAGTACCTATTGTATTAAATACCGACAGTGAATCAGTTGAGCACGAAGAAAAGACTTCGATCACTGCTTTAAAAGACGGAGATGACGAATCGTCTGATATTGACACAAAAAACAGTACTCAGAGCTCTGAACCTTTACCAAGCGAAAGAGCATTGACTAAGGAACAGCCTATGCCCACAGACTCAATTGACTCCATCTCAGAAAAGCTACCAGCATCCTCCGCCACACCTGAATCAATAAATCCTGAGCCAAGCACAGCCATTACAGCAGACGACGAATCGTCCTTGGACAACACGCTTGCCAATTTTGTCCCAGTTAAAACAACATCAGAAACTGGAAGTGCATTAGCTGGGGAGTCAACAATCCCTAATACAACTAAGTCAACAGTTACAACAACTGGAACTGTTCCAACCGGGAAAGACAACTCGGGAGTAATCAAAAATACCTCAGGAGTGAGTACTATGCTCAAAATGGTCTTCATTACGTTAGCCGTTTTCTTTGCAACAGTGGCTGTAGGAGTTGGAGTTGGTCTCGGTTTGCTTCAGTTCAGTAACAAAGAAACAAATACTGGTACTCCTGTTGCAAGCCCAATCGCCGACGCAAGTCCTGAGCCAACCATCGAGCCTTCCCCCAGTGCTTCCCCTGCTGCTGCCATCGACCCTAGCAAGATCAAGCTGTTAGTTGTGAACGCAACGACAAAGGCGGGATATGCTGGAACCATAAAAACTGCACTAGAAAAGGCAAAGTTCACAGGAGTTGCAGCTGGAAATGCCAAAGGTGAATATGAGGATACCACTAATTATTTATTAGTGAGTGAAGAATTGGCTGGTTTAGAAACAATCATTGAGGAAGCAACTGATCTGACATTTGAGGTAGTTTCTGATGCCGATGAAAAGACAGTGGAAGACAGTAAAAATACTTATGACGCGGTGGTCGTTCTATCTGAGTAGTTCTTTTGTAGCATGCAATGTGTAAAAAGTATGTAAACTGTATCTTGCTCCCAATAAAAAAATAGGTATAATTCACTTTGGTTGTTTCATTTTCAGAGTTTTTTATTTAGTTAGCGTGTATTCGAAAACAGTACAAAGTATACACATGGTGTTAAACATCTAATACAAAATATGGCTGCTACCGGAATTCACATCTCAATCTCAGCCGAGCCACTTTTCTCAATTGGCGGCTTTGAAGTATCTAATTCAATTTTCACAAGCCTGATTGTCAGTGCACTCCTTATCGGGTTTGGTATAGCTGTCCGTTCCCAGCTCACGAATACCAGAAGACCAGCTGGGCTTCAAAACTTTGCAGAGTGGCTTATTGAGTCACTTTACGGCTTGGTATACAGTGTGGCGGGCAATGCTAAAAAGGCCCGTCTTTTTTTTCCATTCATTGCCACTTTCTTTTTATTCATTTTACTGAACAACTGGCTGGGATTGATTCCTGGTGTAGGTACCATTGGGATCATACATAACGAAGCTGAGACAACCGAAGAACATGCTTCGAGCAGTGTAGTTGACCAAGTACAGGCTGCCACCGAACCAGTAGTTGCAAGTGAAGAAGCAGTTCTGGTGCTTCCTCAAGATCATCTTGACGCTATTGATGCCGAACAAGCAATCACAGAAGAAAACGATGAACTGCCCATCGTTATCGACACTGAACACTCGAGTGAACCTGTATTTGTAGAAGATGACCACACCGACTCATCTGAAGCAGAGATGGCACCGAAAGAGTCACACAGTACATTTGTTCCGTTGCTTCGCCCGGGCAGTGCTGACCTCAACACCACACTCGCACTTGCACTCTTCTCCGTGGGATTAACACAACTATTTGGGTATCACTTCCAGAAACTGAGTTACTTCAAGAAGTTTATTAACTTCTCAAGCCCTATCATGTTCTTCGTAGGAATTCTGGAAATCGTCTCTGAGTTTGCTAAGATCATCTCGTTTGCATTCCGGTTATTCGGTAATATCTTTGCTGGTGAAGTTTTGCTGGCCGTTATGATGTTCCTGATTCCACTGGTCATCCCCATGCCTTTCTACGGCCTGGAGATCTTCGTCGGCTTTATCCAAGCCGTCGTCTTCGCAATGTTGTCGTTAGTATTCTTTAACATGGCAAGCGAAAGCCATGATAGTCATTAATATATAGGAGGAAATATGCCAGTTGAATTCGCCGTCGCCTTCGCTATGGGTGTAGGTACCATCGGTCCAGGTATTGGTATTGGACTACTTGTTGCTAAAGGACTTGAGGCCATCGGCCGCAATCCAGAAGCAGCTGGGAAAATCCAGACAAACATGATCTTAGGTATTGCCTTCGCAGAAGCTATTGCAATTTATGCGTTGGTTATTGCTTTGATCCTCAAGTTTGTCTAAGTAGTATAGGCAACACACGAAAAGAGGTACCCCATGGACATCCAAGTTACACAAATACTTTTTCAAATTGTCAATTTTTCTGTTGTCTTAGGAGCTCTTTCATACCTCCTTTACAAGCCAATTTTGAAGATTTTTGAGGAACGAAGTAAGCGCATCGAAGAAGGACAAAAAGCTGCTGAAGAAGCACTGCGAAGCAAGGAAGCTCTCGATCAAATGAAAGAGGAAGCGCAAACTGCTCTCAAAAAAGAGAGAACACAAGTTCTTAAAAAAGCACAAGATGAAGCTGCTGAAAAAAGGCAAGAAATTTTGACGCAGGCAAAGCAAGAAGCTCAAGAAGAAATTGCTAAGATGAAAAAAGATTGGGAGCGCGAGAAGCAGTTACTCGTGCTGAACTCAAAAGAGGAGCTTGTGCATGCGGTCGTTTCCGTAGCCGAGAAACTCATTCAGAAAAAATTTGATAAAAAAGCAGATGAGCAGCTTATTGAGTCAGAACTAACCAACATTCTCAAGTCAGTATGAAATCACTCCATCAAGTACACATTACAACTGCGCAACAACTATCAGAGGCAGCTCTAAAAAAAGTCCGAGCTTCCTTAGAAAAGAAGTACTCAAAAGAGTCACTTGAGCTCGTTTGTACTGTTAGTCCCGAACTTTTAGGCGGTATTAAAATCACTATTGATGCCATTGAGTATGATGGCAGTGTCTCAGGCAAACTTGCTCAACTCAAAAACCATTTGCTGGCCGAGCAAATGCACAATCAATAGTGAGTACTAAGCTAATAGCAAAGTGTCCATGAAAAAAAAATCGTTGTTTACCACATCACTTGCCAAGTCAATTGCTGATGCACCCATTACCGTAGAGGCACAGTCGATCGGTACTGTTATCTCGTATGGTGACGGTGTCGTTCGGGTTACTGGCATGCAAGATGTGCAAGCAGGCGAGTTAATTGATCTTGGTGAAGGTCAATTCGGTTTGGCACTCAACTTAGAAAAAGACTCTATCGGTATTGTCGCTTTAGGCGATGCTCGTCACCTTATGGCAGGATCGCTCGTCAAAAGAACTGGTCGAATTCTCTCCATAGGTGTATCTGATGAGATCGTCGGTCGAGTTGTCGATCCACTCGGTCGCGCGCTTGATGGTCAAGGTCCAATTATTGCTCAAAAGCACATGTTGCTCGAGAAGCTTGCGCCGGGAATCATGCCGCGCAAGTCAGTAACTGTTCCTATGCAAACTGGTATTAAGGCAATTGATGCCATGATTCCAATTGGAAGAGGTCAACGCGAACTTATTATCGGTGATCGCTCAACAGGTAAAACTGCTGTAGCGCTCGGCACCATACTGAATCAAAATGACCAAAATGTCGTTTGTGTGTACGTCTGTATTGGACAGAAGCGCGCGTCACTCGCACAAACCATCCAGATACTAAGCGAACATAAAGCGCTCGATTACACCGTAATTGTTTCGGCAACTGCGTCTGTCTCAGCTGCTGAGCAGTTTCTTGCACCATATGCCGGGCAAGCGGTCGCTGAGTATTTCTTAGAACAAGGTAAAGACGTTTTAATCATTTTTGATGACCTAACCAAACACGCACAAGCATATCGTGAAATTTCATTATTGTTGAGACGACCTTCAGGAAGAGAAGCGTACCCTGGTGATGTCTTCTACCTCCATTCTCGTCTGTTAGAAAGAGCCTGTCGCCTTAACGATAAAAATGGCGGCGGTTCAATAACTGCACTGCCAATCATCGAAACACAGATGAATGACGTCTCTGCCTTTATTCCAACTAACGTCATCAGTATTACTGACGGACAAATTTACCTAGAGTCAGATTTATTTAATGCCGGCATGAAACCAGCAATTAATGTCGGGTTATCTGTCTCTCGTGTTGGCTCAGCAGCTCAGGTCAAGGCTATGAAGCAAGTCGCTGGAACTATGAAGCTAGACCTAGCCCAGTTCAGAGAACTACAAGCTTTTGCACAATTTAGCTCTGATCTTGATGATAAAACCAAAGCCCAACTTAACAGAGGAGAGCGTGTCAACGCAATCCTTAAACAAGGATGGGATGAACCACTTAAGATCGAAGAGCAAGTTATCGTAATATTCGCAGCTGTAAAAGGCTATCTTGATCCGGTAAAAGTGACTGACATCCAAAAATGGGAAGCAGAGTACATTAAGTACATGAAAACTTCTTACTCCCAACTTATTGAGCGAATTGCTACAGAAAAAGTAATCAGTGAGCAAACAGATAAAGAGCTTCATGCTGCCATCGAAGCCTTTAATAGTATTCATCCTGAGCTCACTACACAAACTGAACAATCGTAGAGTATGCCTAACACTCGTCAAATCATCCAGCGCATTAAAACAGCTGGTAACATCACCAAAATTACCAAAGCGATGGAAATGGTTTCGGCAAGTAAAATGCGACGTGCCCAAGAACAAGCATTAGCTACACGACCCTACACTGCTGCCCTCCAGCACTCGTTATCAACAGTTGTATCTGTCACCAAGGTTGCTACTCACCCCATGATGACACCGCACACTGAAGGAATCCCCGTTGCGCTCATAATCTCAACAGATAAAGGACTCTGCGGTAGTCTCAATCCAAATCTTTTTAAGAGCGTACTTGAATGGGCACAATCTAACCCCAATGGTCAAGTTATAGCTGTCGGCAAAAAAGCTGTCGCTTTTTGTCGCTTTGCTGGCTTACCACTTTTTGCACAATTCACCGACATGCCCGATGTGGTAAAACCTGGCGATATTTTGTCTATCAGTTCACTAGTGAGTTCACATTTTCTTGACAAGACTTTCCGATCAGTTTCCATTATCTACATGGACTTCATCACAACTCTAGTACAAAAGGTGCGATTATTCCAACTGCTTCCCTTACCAAAAATTGAAACCGTTGGATCCATAGCGGAGCCCATACTAGCTGGCGAGTATATTTTTGAACCATCAGCACATGAGATCTTGGCTCAGCTTTTGCCTTACTATCTGGAAAACTCCCTATATCAAGCTTTTCTCGAATCACGTGCAAGCGAACATAGTGCTCGCATGGTCAGTATGAAAAATGCCAGCGATAATGCAAAAGAACTAGTTGGCGAATTAAGACTCCAGTACAATAAATCACGTCAAGCGAGCATCACCAGCGAGCTGCTTGACATTACAACAGCAATGTTGGCACAAAATTGAGCAGTCCGCATGAACACATTACAAAAAAGGATCTATGAAGCAATATAATACTGTTTCCACTGGCGCAATTATTCAGATCATTGGTCCAGTCGTTGACATCGAATTTACAGATATCTTACCTGCAATCTATAACGCGCTCGTCATTGAGCCCAAAAACCCAGAAGATAAGCAAATTTTCTTAGAGGTTGAGCAACAACTGTCTGACACTGTTGTACGTTGTATTTCTCTTGCATCAACAGATGGTCTGCAACGTGGTCGTGCTGTCGTTAACACGGGAGCACCGATTTCCGTGCCAATCGGCCCCGAAACGCTGGGCCGAGTTTTCGACGTAATTGGTGAAACAATTGATGAGAAAGGCCCACTCAAGACAACCCTAACCGCACCAATTCACAAACCAGCACCAAAACTTACCGAACTTGAGACAAAACCGGCAATGCTTGAGACCGGAATCAAAGTGGTTGACCTTATCGCTCCATTTGCAAAGGGTGGAAAAGTTGGTGCTTTCGGTGGTGCAGGTGTCGGTAAGACTGTCATCATCCAAGAACTGATTCGAAATATTGCTGAAGTACATCAAGGCCACTCTGTCTTTGCAGGCGTAGGAGAACGGACCAGAGAAGGAAATGACTTGTACTATGAAATGAAAGAGTCCGGAGTCATGGACAGTACGGTGATGTGTTTCGGCCAAATGAACGAACCACCAGGAAGCCGCTTACGGGTAGCGCTTACCGCTCTGACAATGGCAGAGTACTTCCGTGATCAAGGTGAAGACGTTTTGCTCTTTATTGATAATATCTTTCGCTTTAGTCAAGCCGGAGCCGAAGTTTCGGCACTCTTGGGGCGCATTCCTTCTGCCGTAGGATATCAGCCCAATCTAGCAACAGAAATGGCTGCACTTCAGGAACGGATTGTCTCCACAATAACAGGTTCAATCACCTCCATTCAAGCCATTTACGTACCCGCAGACGATTACACCGATCCAGCACCTGCGACCACGTTTGCACACATCGATTCAACCATTTCGCTTGACCGTCGTTTGTCTGAGCAGGGCATTTACCCAGCTGTTGACCCACTCTCTTCTTCCTCTAAGATTCTTGAGCCAGCGGTCGTTGGCCAAGAACACTACAATGTTGCGAGAAACGTACAGAAAGTACTCCAGCGATACAAAGAGCTACAAGACATCATTGCTATCCTTGGTATTGATGAACTCAGCGAAGAAGACAAGAGAGTTGTCGCTAGAGCACGCAGAATCCAGCGTTTCCTATCTCAGCCATTCTTTGTAGCTGAACAATTTACCAATATTCCTGGGGCCTATGTACCGATTGATGAGACAGTCAGAGGCTTCCAAGAAATTCTTGATGGAAAACATGACAACTTGCCCGAACAAGCATTTTACCTAGTCGGAACAATAGAGGACGCTGTTAAAAAAGCTCAAACTTTATAACGGCACATAACTCAGACTGCGTGCGTATGTCAAAACTAAGCTTACACATTGTCTCCCAAGAAAAAAAGCTTGTGGAGGTTCAAGCAGATCAAGTAACTGCGCCTTCTAGCCAGGGTGAGATTACTGTACTTCCACACCACATACCACTTTTCACCGAGCTAGTCCTTGGTGAACTCAGATACTTGGCAAAGGGAGTAGAACACACTGTTGTTATTACCAAAGGCTTTCTCACCATTGATCCAAACAATGTTATTACTGTCATGGTCGATAGTGCAACGCTCGACCGAGACATAAGTGAGCAGAAGGCTCAAGCTGCCATTGAAGCTGCCAAACACACTATGTCCGCATCCACTGACAGACGTGAGCTCATTATGGCAGAAGCATCACTTCGGCAAGCACTGTTGGAAATAAAGGTAGCCCAAAAAACAAAGAAGACTACTATTTAATCGCATACCAGGCAAGTCATTGCACTCAAAGCACGTAATATCCAACTAACATTCTCATCTTGCTCAGCTTCAAAAATCATCTATACTACGTCCTATGCCACAAGATCCACAGGCTCAGATTGAGCTCACTCAAGAAGGACTCGACGAGTTAACTAAAGAACTCGAAGAGCTTAAGCAAGTCAAGCTACCCGAAGCAGTAGAACGTGTTGCTCGTGCCCGTGAGCATGGTGATCTCTCAGAAAATGCAGAGTACCACAGTGCTCAAGATGATCAGCAACTTGTCCAGGCGCGCATTGAGGAAATTGAAGTCATACTTGCAAAAGCAACTGTGGTTAAACAAACGACTGGCCATAACAAGGTAGGCATGGGATCAACCATTGTCCTACAGAAAAAAGGTCAAAAGAACAAAAATACCTTTACTATAGTGGGCGAGTTCGAGGCAAATCCAGGGGAAAACAAAATTTCCGTCGCTTCTCCTATCGGTAAAGCAGTTGTGGGTAAAAAGAAGGGTGACACTGTAATAGTTCACGCGCCAGTGGGGGACAGTGAGTACACAATAATAGACATTAAATAGAAAACAACTCAAAACCCCCCACCAACAAGTGGGGGGTTTTTGGTTTTGGTAGAAGAAAAGAAAAAAGGTTACAATACTCATCAAGTCCGAAGAGGAGATCATATGTCAAGAATCGATGAAACCAGAAATGCAAAAATCCAGAAAAGGCAAGCATTAGAGAAGCTTGGTGTCACTGTGCATCCATATGGCTTTAGTAAAACACACACAATCGCTCAAGCTAGAGCTTCTGAGGGAACTGATTCAGAAATTAAGACGGCAGGCAGAATTATGTCTGTACGGGAACATGGAAAGCTCCGTTTTTTTGACTTGAGCGACTCGACTGGATCAATTCAAGTCTTGATTCGCACCACTGACTTAGCTGAGGATCAAACAAGATTGCTCCCACTCATTGACCGAAGTGATTTTCTCGGGGTTACCGGCAAAGTCGGTATCTCTAAATCAGGTGAAGTCAGCATCTATGCTCAATCAATTACCTTTCTCGGGAAAGCACTCCTCCCACTCCCTACGGAGTTCAACACAGCCGAAGACAAAGAGGTCAGGTTCAGAAAACGATATATTGACATGCTCATTAATGAACAAACCAGAAAAGTTCTTGATGCCCGATGGCTAATTGTTAAAGAAGTTAGACGCTATTTGCAAGATGAACACAGCTTCACCGAAGTCGAAACTCCGATTTTCCAACCTCTGTATGGTGGTACAAATGCTAAGCCGTTCACAACACATATGAACGCGTTGGATTGTGATTACTACCTCAGACTTGCGCCTGAGCTGTACCTTAAACGTTTGATTGTCGGTGGATATGATAAGGTTTTTGAGATTGCCAGAAACTTTCGAAATGAAGGCATTGATCAAACCCACCAACCCGAGTTCAGCATGATTGAGTGGTACGAAACCTATGCTGATTACCACAGGATGATGGATGTTGCAGAAGGCATGCTACAACACATTGCGAAAAAACTCTATGACACCACAAAAGTTATGGTGGGTACTGAAGAAATTGATATTGGTGGAACCTGGCCAAGAATTCGAATGGAAGCAGCACTCAAACAGTACGCGGGTATTGAGATGGAACAACTTACCGATGAGCAGCTACAAAAGCAGTTGCAAAAAAACTCTATCAACTTATCCAGTGATTTCACTCGAGGGAAAGCCATGTTCGCTTTGTTTGACAAACTGGTAACCCCTCAGCTCATCAATCCTGTTTGGATCATCGACTATCCTCGTGATATCAGTCCACTCTCGAAACAACACAGAGATCGACCCGATTTAGCGGAACGCTTTGAAGCGTACATCGGAGGCAAGGAGATTGCAGATGGATGGAGTGAAATTACGGATCCGCTTGACCAACGCCAGGTATTTGAGAATGAGCAAAAAAATATGCGCGCTGGTGATAGCGAGGCTCATCCGCTTGACGAAGACTTCCTGGAAGCTATGGAGTATGGTATGCCGCCATTAGGAGGCATCGGAATGGGAATAGATAGACTGGTGATGTTCTTAACAAATACCTGGAGCATCCGAGAGGTGATTGCTTTCCCAACCTTGCGTCCTCTGAATGCAGTAAAACCTGTGAGTCAACCCCAGACAACGAGTGTCTCCACTTCTGCTACACAAAAGGTAGAGCCACTGCCGGCGCGAGAGAAAGCTGAGGCCTTGCTCGAGCAGTATATCGAAAATACTCGATTACAACATCACTGTCGAATGGTAGCAACTGCCATGCAAGCAATGGCCAAAGAACTAGGAGAGGATACCGAGTTATGGTACCAAACTGGTCTGCTGCATGACCTAGATTGGGAAAAATATCCCGATGAACACCCAAACTATGCACTCCAAAATCTCCTTGGTGAGTACCCTCAAACTCTCCTGAGCGCAATCGCAGCACATGCACCAAATCTAACCGGTAAACATCCAGAAACCTTGATAGAACGGTACTTGTTTGCTCTAGATGAATTGTCTGGCTTTATGCATGCGGTCTCACTGATGCGACCAGAGGGTTTCCAAGGAATGAAAGCCAGCTCAATCAAAAAGAAGCTGAAGGACAAGTCATTTGCAGCGAATGTTAGCCGAGATGACATCACAGAGGGAATGCGGTTGATCGGCAAAACTGAAGATGAAATAATCGAAAAACTTATTACTATCTTCCAAGAATCATGATGCAACAACCGGAATCGATACAACAAGACACATCAAACACACTAAACCAAGAGGTATTTGGCAAGATATCACAAGCATACGTTGATCATGTGCTTACACGAAATGTAACACCAGATGAAATGCCAGAAACATCATCTGAATAGATTGAGCTATTAGTAGAAAGGGAAGGAAAAAAGTTGTACAGGCACGTCGGACAACTAATTCTTCTCGTCGCAAACATTCACACGCTAAGATCAGATCTGTTTGCAAATTCCATGGCCGAAAGGCAAAATAAACAGCTAAATGAAACCACAATCAACCAACTGAGAACATTACTCGAGCTGATCAAGCTAGAAATTACTAGGATTAAATCAAAAAAACTGAGTGACACCAAAAAACGAGCGAGAGAAGATGTGAACATATTTTTGGGAGCAAAAGAGGGAATCGTTGATTTACCTAAGACCAATCTTTTCAATAAAATGAAGCTGATTATAGCTAGACAAGTAGTCGCGCTTATTGGAAAAGTGATGAGTGCACGAGATCGAGAACAATGGTCGGATTACATCGTTGATAAAGCTATCACTGATGAAGAACTATTTCCAGAACATGCAGAAACAATAAAAAAACTTGATGTAATGTTGCGTATAATTCAAAATCCAGAACTTGAAACAAAACAGCTTCTGCAAACACTGCTCTACTTACTCCCTGGACTAGATGATTATGGCGTATCAAATGATTTCTTAGCCAACATGTTCAAGTTTGCTCAAAAAGAAACCTCAAGTTAAAACTTACTACTGTATTCTCTAGAAATAATTGTGTATAATGTGCAGAGAGCTCCAATAGGCAGCCAGCACCTGCCGATTCGTACCAAGTGGGTACGAAGAGCTGTTTGGGATTATAACCAAGCCGGGCAAGCCCGTAATAGCTGGAATTAAGAGCTGCATGTGTACAATGCAGATCAAGAGGTGGCACCGTCTTCGCCCTCGAAGGCCCTCTTGCATTCATCATTTTTGGTGAGTGTGAGAGGGTTTTTTAGTAGTTACGACCCACTGGGCATAAAGGAAGCAATGTTAGATATACATTATATTCGAGAAAAAGCTGAAACAATCAAAGCTGCATGCAGGAACAAGAACCTCAATCCATCTGTTGTCGACCAACTCCTTAGTGCAGACGTGAATCGACGCGAATACCAACAACAGGTTGATGAATTGCGAAGACAGAGCAATGCTCAGGCTACCGAGATTAAAGCCGCGGTACAAACTGGCAAGAAGCCACAACCTGAACAAATTCAGGCAGGGAAAGCAATCAAACAACAACTACAAGAATTAGAGCCCCAGCTTAAGGATTTAGAATCTCTATACAACGAATTGATGTACCAGATTCCAAACGTCCCTGCTACATCCGTCCCGATCGGCAAAGACGAAACTGAAAATAAAGTAGTACGCCAACAGGGGACGCTTCCCAAGTTTGATTTTCCAGTTAAACAGCATCAAGAACTTATGGAAGCGCTCGATATACTTGATACTAAACGAGCAACCAAAATTGCCGGATTTAGAGGTTACTTTCTCAAAAATCAAGGT
The DNA here is from genome assembly GCA_964494905.1 of uncultured Pseudomonadales bacterium. Taxonomy (GTDB): domain Bacteria; phylum Patescibacteriota; class Microgenomatia; order UBA1400; family PJMF01; genus CAZBMX01. The sequence goes on from CAZBTU010000003.1 coordinate 55,804, forward strand.
TTGCTGTTAGAACAGGCAGTGTTGCAATATGCAATGCAACTGCTAGTCGAGGAAGGCTTCACGCCGATGTCCGCTCCCATTTTAGTTAATCAAGTAGCTTTGCTCGGTACGGGTTACTTCCCATGGGGTGCAGAAGACCACTATCGCACCCAAGATGATCAAATACTTGCCGGAACTGCTGAGGTTGCTTTGACCTCATATCACATGGATGAGACACTTACTGAGAAGGATCTGCCTATTAAAATGGTGGGAATTTCCCCATGCTTCCGACGTGAGATTGGCTCTTACGGCAAAGATACACAAGGTATTGTCCGGGTGCATCAATTTAATAAAGTAGAGCAAGTGGTGTACACTGTTGCCGATGAAGCTGTCACTGAAAACTGGCACGAAAAAATGCTCGGTTACGCAGAAGTTTTATTGAATAAACTTGAGCTACCCTACCAAGTCTTGCTTATGTGTACCGGTGACATGGGCGCAGGACAGCGAAAAAAATACGATGTTGAAACTTGGTTTCCTGCCCAACAAAAGTATCGCGAAACTCATTCAGCTAGTTACTTCAATGACTTCCAATCCCGTAGACTCAATATTCGCTACAAAGCGGCTGATGGCACAACAAAGTTTGTATACACGCTAAACAATACCATGGCAGCCACGCCAAGGCTTCTGGCGGCAATTATAGAGAATTATCAGCAAGCTGACGGATCGATCGCTGTCCCCAAAGTGCTTCAGCAACTTTGTGGGTTTAGCTCAATCAAACAAAAAACACAAGCACGTTAGCATCAGAAATCTCTAATTCTTAAACTAGGTTTGACAAGTTGCCAAGTCTGGGTATACTACCTCTGGATTCAGTGATACCTGCCCCCACAATAAACCAAATGTCCGAATATAGTTATACTGAAAAATACTACAAGGGCTTAACGGGGGACGACACAGGAACCTGTTTTGTGGCTGCATTAGAGTTACTGAGTCTCGATTCTTTCTCCGATGAGCTGTACCGATTTTATCAGCAGGCATTCACCCTTCAAGAAACAGAGGGTGCGAGTAGCAAATATACCAAAACAGTCTTAAACTCTGTATTAAGATCGGTTCTTGAACACGGTGGATTCTCAAGCTTGGTAAAACGAACAGCGCAGACTTTCAACGAATTCGAAGAGGTGCTCAACAAGTTAACTCAAGGTGGATTTCGCATTCTTATTTATGTTGAAGACGGTCACGTTGTTGGACTCAAACAAGAAAATCAACACTGGAAAGTTGTTGGTACCTGGGCACCATTTGACACTTCCGAACTACTTTCTACGGAAGAAATCTTCTCATACTTGTATATACCTCAAAAACGATCCGACGCAAATATCCTGGCAGTTCCAGCCGAAAGAAAAAACCATAGGAAGTGAAGTGACGCAGCTACAGACAATTTCTTTTTGCTCTCCCAAACTCTGCTGCTTTCTGTGATAATATGAGGCTCTATGTTTAAATTCTTATCTAGAATATTTGACGAAAATCAAAAATCACTTAACAGGTACCAACAAGTCCTCGAGTTGATAAACAATCAAGAATCGAAGATTGCTTCCTTGAGCGATAAACAGTTAGCTGCCCAAACTCATAAATTCAAAGAGATAATCTCGCAAAAACAAACACAAGGTGTGCCTGACAAAACTATTCTTGACGAACTTCTACCAGAGGTATTCGCTACAGTACGAGAAGCATCACGAAGAGTACTTGGAATGAGGCACTTCGATGTGCAGCTCCTTGCTGGCATCGCACTTCACCATGGAACCATCACTGAGCAGAAGACAGGTGAAGGCAAGACCCTAACCGTGACCGCTCCCTTATACCTAAATGCATTGCTAGGCAAAGGTGCTCATCTCGTGACTGTGAATGACTATCTTGCTGAGCTCGGAGTAGGCTGGATGGGACCAATCTACCATTTTTTGGGACTCACTAGTGCGGTCATAATCCATGACAAGTCATACCAATACAATCCTGACGCTGAGAGTGAAGAACGAGGCGACGAGAGACTTGAACATTTTCAAACTATCACCAGAGTAGCTGCTTATGCTGCTGATATTACATACGGAACAAATAATGAGTTTGGTTTTGATTACCTGCGAGACAACATGGTCAGATCACTCGATGATATGGTCCAACGAGTCGACACGCCGCACTACTACACCATTGTCGATGAGGCTGACTCAATTTTGATAGATGAGGCCAGAACACCACTCATCATTTCCATGCCGGATGTGGAACCAACCAAAAAATACTATGATTACGCAAAAATGGTCATCAGTCTTAACAAAGACATTGATTATCACCTGGATGAGAAGGCAAGAAGTGTCACCTTGACGGATCTTGGTGTCAAGCGAATTGAACAGAAACTTGGGGTGGACAACCTATATGAAGAAAGCTTTGATACCATTCACCACATTGAGTCTGCGCTCAAAGCAAAAACTTTATATCTCAGAGACAAGGAATATATTGTCCGCGAGGGTCAAGTCATAATTGTCGACGAACACACCGGACGATTGATGTACGGTCGTCGTTACTCCGATGGTTTGCATCAAGCCATAGAAGCGAAAGAAGGTGCTCAGATTCAACAAGAGTCACGCACACTGGCTACCATATCCCTGCAAAATTACTTTCGTTTGTATGAGCGACTCAGTGGTATGACCGGTACGGCTGCGACCGAAGCAGAGGAGTTTAAGAAGATCTATGACGTTGAAGTCCTCGTTATTCCCACAAACGTGCCTGTTGTCAGAGAGGATAAGCCTGACCAAGTCTACAAGTCCACTGGCGCAAAGTACGGGGCGATCGTGCGTGCTGTCGCCGAAATTCACGAAACCGGCCGACCAATTTTACTGGGAACTCGATCAATAGAGCACAATCAAATCATCTCTGATTTATTAAAACGCAAAGGTGTTCCACACCAAGTATTGAATGCAAAAAACCATGAAAAAGAAGCATTTATCATTGCCGACGCGGGAAAAAATGGAGCTATCACAGTTGCTACCAACATTGCAGGTCGCGGTGTTGATATTGTCTTAGGTGGTTCGAAACCTGAACTCAAGGATTACCGCAAAAAATCTGTAAAGGCTGGTCAAGAAAAGGAAGCACAAAAAGAAGCAGTTGCTCTAGGTCTTCGACTCCCTCCCTCTGTTAACCCAGCTGAGTACAAGTTGGGAATGTACGCAAATGCCTTAGCTCAATGGCAAGCAGCTCATGATGATATTGTTGCCGCTGGTGGACTGTACATCGTCGGAACTGAGCGCCATGAATCACGGCGAATTGATAATCAGCTCAGAGGTCGTTCTGGAAGACAAGGCGATCCAGGCACCACCCAGTTTTTTGTTTCACTCGAAGACGAAATCATGAGGATTTTTGGCGGTGAACAAATTGCAAAAATAATGGACTTCCTCAAAATTGATGAAAACATGCCCATTGAGCATTCCATGGTAAGCAAATCAATCGAGTCAGCCCAAGTCAAAGTGGAAGGCTTCTTCTTTGACCAACGAAAAAGACTGGTTGAGTTCGATGACGTCATGAATAAACAACGTGAAGTAATTTATCAACGCCGTCGTCGATTATTGGAGCAAGCAAGCACAACTCCCGACTCGGTACCGGGTGCAGATTCCCTTACTCAACTCATAAAAAGTTATGTTGACCACGAAGTGACCACTCTAGTAAGCCTTTATGCACCGAAAGGCTTCACACCACAAGAATACGAAGCTATCATCAAGGAGTTTTGTAAAATTATCCCATTTGACCAAGCTTCCCAAAAACAATTGATGTCCAAAATAAGCACTCAGACTGATGTCGAAGCAATTAGCCAAACACTCAGCGATGTTGCTGAAGACGTATACCGATCAAAAGAACAACAACTTGGTAGTACCAGTATGCGTGAGCTTGAGCGAATAGTAACACTCACAACTCTGGATCAAAAGTGGATGGATCATTTAGATGCTATGGACTCGCTCAGAGAAGGAATATGGCTACGAGGTGATAAAAAAACTGTGCTTTCTGAATACAAAAAAGAGGCTTTTGCTATGTTCGAAGCGTTAGTTGCTTCAATAGAAGCCAGTATTGCGAGCGCTGTCTATCGTGCTGTACCAAACCGCCTAACAACCAAGACAACACAACTTAATAAGGCTGTTGAACACAAAGAAGTACTCACCGGTTCACTAGCCGAAGAGGTTGCCGCGGTCGAGCCTCCTTCAGTTCGTCCAGTGAATGCAAAAGGTTCTCTCGCTGATCTAGCTCAAGCACTTGGATCAACCACAACAAACAAAAAAGCTACTCCCGGCAGTGCCCAAGTAAAAATCGGCAGGAATGATCCGTGCCCTTGCGGCAGTGGTCTGAAGTACAAGAAATGCGGATTAATTAATGCTGCAGTGCACAGAGCTTGACATCCTGCGTATAATTAATAACCATAACTGAATAAAAGCACTAGAGTTTGGTTTCCCGCCAAACAAGCTGCATGCGAGGAGCATGACGGAAGGGCACCGTAAAAATGTACCCAAAGTGTGTCGCGAGAGCGGAGCACTCAAAGATGTAGTGGAGACTGAACGCACTGGTGTGCGTTTTTTTTATTCCAAACTATATGCAGCAAGGTGGTGCCACGAGTATCCAAGCAGGATTAGAAAAAATGGGTTACTCTTCCAAGTAGCAAACTCAGGCAATCTTGAGTACAATCACCATATGAAACTCCTTTCTGGTTCTTCTAATCTACCTCTAGCACAATCAATTGCTCAAGGTTTGCAAATTCCTTTAGTGAACGCGGAGATAACTCATTTTGCAAATAATGAGCGTAGGGTCTGGATAAAAGATGATGTCCGTGGCGAAAACGTAGTTCTTGTTCAGTCATTCTCTGACCCTGCGGACGAGCACATTATGGAGTTTCTGCTTATGGTTGATGCATTAGAAAGAATGGGTGCACGCCATGTCAATGCAGTGATACCTTGGATGGGGTACTCACTCCAAGACAAAGTGTTCCGCTATGGAGAGCCAATTGCTGCCAAGGTTGTTGCAAACTTAGTCTCAAATACGTACGTGAAACGGGTATTCCTACTCGATCTTCATAACACTAGCACTCCCGGTTTTTTCTCCATTCCTTCTGTACACGTCAGCGCACTACAGCTATTTGCCCAATACATCAAAGATAAATTTGATCAGAATAATTTAATAGTCGCGAGTCCAGATTTTGGTGGACTCAAACGCGCCAGAACGTTTGCAGATGTCTTGAACACAGAACTAATCAATATCGATAAACACAGAGACTTAACAACTGGGGAAGTTTCGGCACAGAGCGTACAAGGTGGTTCGGCCAAAGGAAAAACTGTTGTATTATTTGATGACTGTGTGTTGTCCGGAGCGACAGTTCTTGAAGCAGCGGCATTGCTCAAAAAAGAGGGTGCTCAAGAGGTTCACTTTGTGGCAACGCATGGACTATTCACGGGTGATGCACTAGCTAAGCTGGCTCAGTCTGACTGCGACAGCATTATCACTACCAACTCAATCGCACA
>CAZBTU010000004.1:0-54743 GCA_964494905.1 uncultured Pseudomonadales bacterium
AGCAACTCGGGTAGAGAACCCGAAAAAGAAGGAGCCATATGGCACAGGCATTCAGCTATACAAACAGCAAAGGCCAAGTCTACTACCTGCATGCAAAAGATGTGACCCTTAAGAACGGTCGAGTTCAAAGAATTTACTTCTTTGCTCGAGATGTTCGTGATGGTGCACTTGATTCAGTTCCTGCTGGTTACGAAGTTATGGAAACCAAGCGAACAAGCATGCCAGTTCTCAAGAGAAGCAGCAAGTAAGCTCTCTTGCAAGTATTCGTATTTTGAAGCAAGCCCCGCATTACAAACGCGGGGTTTGTTGTATAGTGAGCGGTTTAATCACTCATAGTATACTTACAACTGGGTGTGAACCATTAAATTATTTATGCCAGAACTTTCTCAAAAGGGTGTTTATCATGCGTTACGTACAGTTATCGACCCGGAGCTGGGGATTGATATTGTAAGTTTGGGGCTCATTTATGTGGTAACGGTCTACCCGGTCCAATCTGATCGGGGAGAAGAACAGCATGTGCATATATTGATGACACTGACTACTCCAGGTTGTCCACTTGCAGGAACGTTTGATGGTATGCTTCGTGACGCCTTGCAGATGATTGAGGGTCTGGACACTAGACGCCAGGTAGATATTGAGTTGACTTTTGATCCCCCTTGGGTACCAGACATGATGAGCGAAGAAGCTCGTGCAGAGATTTTCTAATAAGATTTTGAACTGTTCTCATTATTGAGCTGCTTTTTTTCACATGATCTGTAGGATTTGTGGGGTCAATCTGGTTGCGAGAACTGTTCAGATACGTTACACTGAGTATAATTTGGTATTAACCCGATTGGGGAGGAACTATGAAAAAGGTAACAGCACTGTCATTTTTATTCATCGCAGCGCTAGCGCTCTCAGCTTGTTTGCCCGGGTCATCGCAACCAGCCGAAGATGAAGTCATGGACGGCGGTTCAGAAGTCAACTTCATTGAACCAGCACAGCCAGAAGAGCCAGCGATGGAAGGTGAAGCAGGTGGAGCTGAAGTTATGATGGAAAACGAAGCTGTAATAGAGGAATAAGCTCAGTAAATCAATTAATTGTATGGTTCAGTTGATTTTCTTGGGGGCAGACCATCGTGGTTTTGCCCTCAAGGAATCCCTCAAACAGTGGTTGCGAGAGCAGGCACTGGAAGTGGTTGATTGTGGCAACACAGTCCGTGACTCTAGTGATGATTTTCCGGTTTTTTCGCAAAGGGTGGCTCAAAGCGTTCGGAAGAATCCGGGAAGTCGGGGTATTGTTCTCTGCGGTTCTGCTGCAGGTGTGACAATAATGGCCAATAAGGTGCCTGGTATTCGGGCTGCCCAAGCTGATAATTCTGAGCAAGTAAAAGAAGCGCGAGACCATCTCGATATCCAGGTTTTAGCAATTGCGGCAGATCGGATAAACGAAGAAGATGCAAAAAATATTGTACAAGCTTTTTTGCAGACACCTTTTAGCGCGGAAGATCGGTTCATTCGACGTATAAGAGAAATTGAAGCGTACGAACAACGAGAAGACTAAAGGATTAAAAGTATACTTATGTTGATTTTCCCAGCGATTTTAACTGACAGTGGCAATACGCTTCGACAACAACTGGCTGTGGTCCAAGAATCCGGTTTATTTCAAACTGTTCAAGTTGATATTATTGATGGTTACTTTACAGACTCAATTACAGTCACACCGGCAGATTTGGCAGACTGTGATTGGGGAGATTTGAACGTCGATATTCATTTGATGACTGTCGATCCTATCGACTATGTCTATGAGTTGATTGAGTTTAAGAAACAGATTCCAGTTCGGTCGGTTATTACCCAAGTAGAAAAGATGAGCGCACAGCAAGCGTTTATAACTGAGGTGAGAAAACATGACTGGTTGGTTGGGTTCTCGCTCGACCTGTTTACGACACTCGAAGCGATCGAACATGCAGTGCGACCACAACTTGATATTGTCCAAGTCATGGGAAATGAAGCGGGTCAACAAGGGTTACCTCTACATAAAAGAGCACTTGTCACAATTCAGGAGTTATCAGCAGCAGCACAGGCAAATGACTACCAGTGGGATATCTTATGTGACATTGGTGTTAATCGTGATACGCTCAAACAAGTAGAAACAGCTGGAGCAACGGGTGCTTCGGTGGGGAGTGCGCTTTGGAAGGCAGAAGACTTTAACCAAGCAGCACTCGAATTAATCGAAATGTAAGAGGCGTATGCAACGTTTGGTTCAAGTACCTCGACCCAAAAAACACACTCAAATTAATAAAATTGGGATTTTTGGCAGTGCTGACGTCGATGAAAAACACCCACTCTTCGAAGAAGTGTTTTCTGTCACAAGGTATTTAGCGTATCACGGAAAAATTATTGTTGATGGTGGAGGCCCTGGTGTGATGTTGGCTGCTACTCAGGGTGCTGCGTCAGTCGGAGGCAAGACTGTTGGTGTAACGTTTTATCCTGCTGATATGCCCGAGTTTGAAGGACGAGATACACTCAATTCTGTTGATCGTGAAATTAAAACTGCTAACTACATTGAGAGAATGTTTACACTCATGGACGAGTCGGATGCTTTTGTTTGTTTTCAGGGGGGGACGGGAACGTTGAGCGAGTGGGCAACCGCGTGGTTGTTAGCGCATCTGTACTACGGAAATCATAAGCCCCTTATCCTGTATGGTGCGTTTTGGAGAGAAGTCATGCGAGTGATCAATGACCACTTTTTTATTGGGCAAAAAGAACAACATGTTTATACAATTGTTGACAACGAGGAACAGCTGATCGCTGCTTTGGACGCGTTTGAGCGCGAGCTTGAACTGCGAGAAAGGGAAAGGAGCCAGTAATGCCGAGCGTTTTGTCAATTGGTTCTAGTTTGGTCGATATCTTTGTTCAATCTGACGAATTTCAACTAGAAAAAAGCTCAGAAGGTTTGTTGCTTTGCCAAAGATATGGTGAAAAAATTGAGATATCAGATTTTTCGTTGCATACAGGTGGTGGTGCGAGCAATACAGCTGTTGGTTTTGTTAGACTTGGCATGGATGCAAGTATTATTGCTGAGCTGGGGAGAGATAGCTGGTCGGAGATTATTGCAGCAGATCTCAAAAAATCAAATGTGAGGACAGACTACATGGTTGTCGAAAAGAAAGAGCATACAGGTGGGTCAGTGATACTAATAGGCAAAGATGGCGGTCGTACGGTGTTAGTACATCGGGGAGCAGCTTCTCAATTGGATCCTCAAGATGTGCCACCATCCGCAATTGAACAAGCAGATTGGGTGCACTTATCTAGCATTTCTGGTAGAAAAGAAACACTGATACACATATTTTCACTACTCCAGAGGGGTGAACGGAAGTTATCCTGGAATCCAGGTAAGCAAGAACTCAAGCTTATTGCTCAAGCTGAGCTTGATGTCAGTCAGATTCCCTGTTCTGTTTTACTTCTCAATAAGCAAGAGTGGGAGTCGGTGCAGACGGTAGCCCATATACTCAAAAAACATATTCCAGAAATTGTCATCACAGATGGAAGCGAAGGGGGGTGGATTATAGGGGGGGATGTCCAAACACCGTTTGTTGTTGAAAAGGTTCGCTCAGTTGATGACACTGGTGCAGGTGATGCTTTCGCAGTTGGCTACGTCGCGGCTCGGGTGCTCGGTGAGTCAGTCACCACAGCGCTTCACTGGGCCAAAGCGAATGCTCAATCAGTCGTGCAGTTCGTAGGAGCCAAGCCAGGACTCCTGACCAAATCGGGGCTGGAGGAAATGCTCAAACATGTGTCATAATGATTTAATATGTTGAAATTCCTGCCGGCCCTTCTTGCTTTTTTCGTTCTTCTTTTTTCAGTGCAACCAGTGTTTGCTGCCAATCTCAATATCGTGAGCATTGGTGGAGTTGAGACCGGTGGCACAGTGCCAACTTCTTGGACACACGAAGGCACAAACCCTCCGTTCATCGGCACAGCTTCTCCCTCGGCTTCGATTCAAGTTTCAATTGATGGTTTGATCTACACAGCGGCTGCCAGCAGTACGGGTGCTTGGCTCTACACTCCAGTGTCCCTAACAACTAGTGGAGCTCATGAAGTCGTTATCTCCTCGGGCACAGAGAATCTGATTTTTACTTTAACGATTGCTGGAGTGGGAGTCGGCGGAGCCAGTAGCACCGTATCTGCTTCCACAACCACAAGCACGACTTCAGCGCAACCAAGCATGCCAAGCGAGTTACCGAGCACCGGTGCTCCAAGTCTCTTTTGGTTGAGCATTAGTGGGTTATTTCTATCCGGGATTGGCGTAGTGGGGTATACCAAACTGCACGCCTATCTAGAGCAAGACATTTAAAAGCTCATGAATCAGTCAATAACCTCTCCAGCTGTTCCAACATCGACGCTGCAATCAGGAAACTTTCAAGAAATATTGCAACGAGAGATTGAAGAGCTGAAGGTCAAAGTTTCACAATCGGTTTTACCAGAAGAAATGCGCCGAAAGGTAGAGAAGGACATTGTTGCGCTTGAGCGCAGTGTCGCGTTGGGTAGCTATGATGAAAAGTACGAGAAGGTTTCCCATTACATTGATTGGGTGCTTCGGATTCCATGGGAAGCTGAAACAGAAGACACACTGGATATCCAAAAAACGGCTGAAATTTTTGAAAAACATCACTTCGGAATGCAGGAAATTAAAGATCGCTTCTTAGAGTATGTTGCGGTACTTAAGATGCGAAAACAGCAGTTCTCAGAGAGCGACTTTCGGGCACCAGTTTTGTTGCTTGTGGGTTTGGTGGGTACAGGAAAGACAACGTTCGCGATCTCTTTAGCTGAAGCGCTTGGTCGTAAGCTCGTCCGTATACCGTTCGGCGGTATGGGTTCGGCTGGTGAGCTCAGGGGTGATTCACGATTACTTTTGGGTTCAGAGCCGGGCAAAGTCATCAAGGGTCTCTGTGAAGTTGGAGTCCGCAACCCGATTATTTTACTCGATGAAATCGATCGCGGTAGTGAAGAAGCCAACAAAGATATCATGGGTGTGCTGGTTGAGCTTTTGGATCCAGCCCAAAATCATGCGTTCCGGGATACCTACATTGATTATCCAATCAACTTGTCTCACGCGATTTTTCTAGCGACAGCCAACAACACCGTTGCCATCGCTACGGCTGTGATGGATCGTATGGAAAAAATTACTATGCCTTCATATACGGATCACGAGAAGATAGTAATTGCCCAGAAATATGTCTTGCCCAAAATGTTGGAGGATGCTGGTTTGCGACCAGAGCAGTTTATAATCAAGGATGAGGTTTGGCCGGTGATTACTCGACCACTCGGTTATGATGCTGGAATTCGTACTCTACAGAGAACACTACAGGGTGCTGTGCGAAAGGCAGCTCGCATTATAGTAGAAAAAGGGTACGGCGAAATTGTTATCACGGCTGAAAACAAACAGATTTTCTTACCTCAATATTAAAGCAAAGCTTGTTTTTATGGGTTATAATGGGCGCAGTTTTAGTTAATGCAGGTTGTTTCTGCATATTTAATCTTAACTAAGTGTATGCAAAATTCCAGAGAACGTATTCAAGCGATCACAGACCAGCTAACCATTGCACAACAGCGGTATGAGACTATTGGAGCACGAATCCGATCCTGTTTTAGTCCAAGTGAGCTGGAAGACTTGGCTGTTGAGGCCGCGTTACAGAAAAAATTGATTAGGCAGCTTGAACAAAAAAAGAACAACATTACCGTAGTAGAGTATCATCCGTCTGTATGACAAAGGCCGATCAGTTAGTGGCTGTCACGCGTGCTCTCGAAGAGCAAGCGGGTAGTCTTCCACTGACGACGACAGCTGCCGATATAGTTCCTGGGGAAGGCACACCTGAAGCTGAAGTGATGCTCATTGGTGAAGCCCCTGGGTATAACGAAACTGTGCAGCGACGGCCGTTTGTCGGCTTATCTGGCAAGTTACTTCGCCAAACGTTAACAGACAATGCAATTCCACCTGAGTCCGTTTTTATTTCTAACATCGTTAAGGCTAGACCCCCCGAGAATAGAGATCCAACACCAGAAGAAATTGCTGCGTACAGACCGTTTCTCGACCGTGAGATTGAGATACTGAATCCTTATCTAGTAATTACCCTCGGTCGTTACAGCATGGCTAAGTTTCTTCCTAGTGTGAAGATCTCACAGATCCATGGTCGTTTGCAGAAGGTAAGCTGGAATAAGCAGACGTTGTACGTTTTGCCAATGTACCACCCTGCTGCTGCATTACGAGCGCCTCAAGTAAAAATCTCTTTTATTGCCGATTTCAAAAAAGTACTTCCTACAGTTAAGTGGGTGAAAGAACAAAAAGAGTTGAACAAACTCACAGCTTCTGTTACCGAGGCACTTTTTTAGCGTGCAGGTTGCTGGTACAAACTCGATCAGCTATACTAGTTACCAAACAATAGAAGAAGTGCGTCTCGAGAAAAGATAGTGAACACAACATGATCATCGCCTTATTAGGAATTCTCTTTATAGCCCCAATATTTAGCTGGGTTATTTATAAACATCAGGGCAAAAAACAGCTTGTTAAACTTGACCTGGTTCAGTTCATTTACTTGTTTGTTATGGCGCCAACCCTTTTTGTCTGGGTCAAGTCATTTCTGTTCTATATTCTTAAAGGTGAGTTAGGCCTAAGTTTGAGTGTCAATCAAGTGTTTGTGCTCGATACTGTTTTGAGCGTCATCGCGTTCTACATATTTTCAGCGGTGGCGATCCATACTTTGACCAAAACTTTCCGGCTCCACAAGGATCACAACCCACTCTTTGATTTATTTGAGCTCTCCGAGTACTTCCACCTTTGGTGGTCCCACTTGATTATCTGGATTGGGTTGATGGCTGTTTTAGCGTTTATCGCTGTGGTGAACCTGTTCATACCGATAGCTTCTGCCCAAGCAATTATCTCAGCACCAGTTGCGGTCATGATTGGGCTGTTTCTGGGATTAACGCTATTTATGATAGTCTGGCAGTCTGATGTACAACAGGCAAACTATATGCGAATCATGAAGCTGAGTTTTGCCTTCTTTTTTGCGTTGCATGTGGTGTTGTACTTTATCTTGACGCCGAAGTTTTCAGCTCAATATGCACCGTACTGGGCAGTGTTCAATATTTTTTTCGCGGCGGTGGTGTCGGGTTTTTGGTTGCAGCGATCCAGACGAGCACGAAGTTTTAGAGATAGGTTTGTTCACTCGAACTGGGGGAACAACATATCATTATTTGAAAAGTAGTAAATGAAAGATCAATTCTAGAAAGATTGAAGTATGTCTCAGCTCACAATTATTCCCTTGGGAGGTATGGGGAATGTTACCCAAAACATGTTCTTATACGAGTACGACGATGAGATTGTCATTGTTGACTGTGGTATCGGTTTCCCTGACATGTACATGCCAGGAGTCGATGTTCTTATCCCTGATATCTCGTATCTTTTAAAAAGGCTAGATGCAGGCAAGAAAATCATCGGTATGGTGCTCTCCCATGGGCATGATGATCACATTGCGGCCTTGCCGTACCTGCTTCCGGGCCTACCAGAGTTTCCAATATATGGATCTCCACTCACCGCTGGTTTTGCTGAGCAGAGGATGGTTGATGGTGGGGTACAGCGCTCCGTTAGAGTGATTGATTCAAACAAGCCGTTTAAACTCAGTGAAAATTTTACTGTTCAGTTAATGGCAGTTACCCACTCAGTGCCAGATACTCGACATGTAGTGTTGAGAACACCAGAAGGAATAATTTATCACGGTAGCGACTTCAAACTTGATCCCAACCCGGTGGACGGTCAAGTAACGGACTTAGAGCACATTGGTCAACTCGCTGATGAAAAAGTACTGTGTATGATGGTTGACTGTTTGAGGGTTGAACAACCCGAATGGGTCAAGTCAGAGTCAACAACTGGTCCAGTTATCGACCGAATTATGGCAGAAACAACAGGGACATTTGTTATCACTCTCATGAGTTCTCATATCCATCGGATTCAACAGACCGTCAATGTGGCAGAAAAATATGGCAGAAAGGTCGCTTTTATTGGTCGCTCGGTTGAGCAGAATGTGGACATTGCGACGCGGTTGAATCGGCTTCATATCCCTGACGGAATGCTGGTGGATAAGCGTGATTTGAACGACCATCAAGACAGCAAGCTCTGTTTGATCGTAGCCGGTAGCCAAGGACAAGAGGGTTCTTCCTTGATCAGAGCGATCTATGGTGATCATCCGGTACTGCGAATCAAACCGACCGATACAGTCGTCTTCTCGGCAGATGCCATACCCGGAAACGAAATTCCTTATTTTGGGGCAATTGACGAGCTCTCACGTAACCGCGTTCACGTTATCTACCCTGACGTTGAACCTGGCATCCACCGCTCAGGCCATGCCAGTGCTCCGGAACAGCAAGAGTTGGTCGGCTTGGTGAAACCTCGGTACGTGATGCCAATTGGTGGTGCAGATCGGCACAGAGTCAAGTTCATCGAGTTAGTTGCCAAACCTCTAGGCTTGAAAGAAGATCAACTGATTTTGCCAGAATCAGGGGAAGTGATTGCATTTGAGAATGGGCAGGTGCGCTCTGTTGAAAAAATTATCTTACGACCTCCAGTTGTTGATGGTCTTGGTATCGGTGATGTCGGCCCCGCAGTCCTATCAGATCGGCGAGCGCTCAGTCAGGCCGGAATGGTTGTCGTGGTTATTCCTCGATTTAAACGACGATTCCAACTTGATCAACTCGAAATTGCATCTCGAGGATTTGTTTTTATGAAGGAGGCAGCAGAAGTTGTAGGGTTTATCAAGGGTGTGGTTGCAGATACAATCAAGGAGTCCTCGCCAAAACAAGATGACGAGACACTTATCAAGCAGATCGAACGTCGTTTATCAAGACGACTCTACAAGGTGATTAAGAGAGAGCCGCTTATCGTGCCGGTCATTCTCGACTTGCAACAATGATCTACTTGAGAGATGCTTATAGATAGCTGTTCAGAAGCGGTTGTATCTTTAAATCTGAAAAACTACTACTTGCAATTGTGTTTAACTATGTATATCCTATAATAATAACACTCGATACATTTTGTTCGATATAATGAATTAGACATGGGAAGACGAAAAAAGCGCCTACCACTCAAGTTAACGGTTTTACCAGAGACACTTCAATCGATAGTGGCTGTTCTTTTTATCGTTGCCGGTTTGTTGGTAATCATATCTTTTTCAGGTCAAGGTGATATCTTGCAAAGGGTTAATTCGGCCCTGATCGTTCGGTTGGGGTTGTCGCTCTTAATCTTGCCGTTTACTTTAATTGCGGCTGGCCTGATGTTATTTCGGGCAAAATGGGCATGGTCCAAACCACATGTTTTACTCGGAACGGTTCTTATTTTCTTTGGAGTCTTAGCTGGTGGTCGAACAGGCAGCGTTGGTGAACAAACATTCCGCAATGCAGCAACTTTGCTCACACCGTATGGCAGTTACCTAGTGTTTTGGGCGATTGCCCTCAGCGGTTTCCTGATCATGACTCAGTTATCAATAGCAGAGATTTTGGAAAAACTGGCGGCTTGGCGAGCAGCACGTGTCAATCGTAAGGCAGAAACCAGCACCAGCAGTCAAAAGGACGAGCTAGAAGAGCAAAAATCCAGCCGGTTCCGTTTGCCAAAGCTGAGTATGCCTTTTGCAAAGAAGAAGGCCGAAGCCTTTAACATTAACGACAATAATAATGCTTTGGCTGGTGAAGCAGATGACGACGCCACCACCACAGCTGTCGTTCCAGCTGCGGCAACACCACTGGCTGCACACGATATCGATCCTCTGACAGGTCAGGTATTAGCCCCAAACACTGCTCCTTTAATCTGGGAGTATCCGCCGATTTCTCTTCTTTCTACCTCTGAAGGTGGAGAGGCAAATCGCGGAGACGTTAAGCTCAACGCTGATGTGATTGAGAATACACTTGACTCATTTGGTATGCGCGCAAAAGTCAAAGAAGTAAACTACGGTCCTTCTGTAACGCAATACGCGCTCGAGATTACTCGGGGAACAAAGCTTTCACGTATTACCGCATTGGCAACTGACTTGGCGCTGGCTTTGGCTGCACCAACAGGACAGATTCGGATTGAAGCGCCCATTGCTGGTAGATCACTAGTAGGTATTGAGGTACCGAACTATTCCGCGCAATACGTCACTTTGCGCAAGATGCTGATGAGTCCACTTATGAAAAAGAATCCTTCAAAGTTGGCGGTGGCTTTGGGTATCAATGTGGCTGGTGAGCCTGTGGTGATGGATATTGCCAAGATGCCCCATCTTTTGATCGCTGGTGCTACTGGATCTGGAAAGTCGGTTGCGATCAATACCTTCATTTGTTCAATTCTGTTTCGAGCCAGTCCGGCAGAAGTTAAGTTAATTTTGGTTGATCCGAAGCGAGTGGAGCTCACGGGCTATAACGACATTCCACACCTCCTAGTGCCAGTGATCGTTGATCCTAAAAAAGTCGTTTCTGCTCTCAAATGGGCCACACACGAAATGGAGCGACGTTACAAACAATTGGCTGAAGTTGGAGTCAAAAACATTGCTTCCTATAACGAGCTGTCTGGTTTGGTTGCTATGCCGAACATTGTGATTGTGATTGACGAGTTGGCAGATATTATGTTGTTTGCTCCAGGTGAGGTAGAAGAAAGTATCACTCGCATTGCTCAGATGGCCCGTGCCGTTGGTATCCATTTGGTGTTGGCAACACAGCGCCCATCGGTAGATGTCATTACTGGTCTGATTAAGGCCAACATTCCAGGCAGAATAGCCTTCAACGTTTCTTCCATGACTGACTCTCGAGTTATTTTGGATACTCCTGGAGCTGAGAAGTTGCTTGGTAAGGGTGATATGTTATTTGTACCGCCTGATTTAGCCAAACCACTCCGTATTCAGGGTACGTATGTTTCTGACGCTGAAATTCGTGAGTTGATCAACTTCATCAAATCGCAAGGTCAAGCGCCTCAATACGAGGAGGATATAACTACGAAGTACAAAGCGGTCACACTCAAAGGTGGTTCTAGTGAGGCTGGAGATGATGGACAAAAAGACGATTTATTTGATGAAGTCGTTAAGTTTGTTGCCCGGGAAGGCAAGGGCTCATCATCTTCAATTCAGAGGCATTATTCAGTGGGCTACAATCGCGCCGCAAGAATTCTCGACCAGCTGCATGCGGCTGGTATCGTCGGCCCCCAGGATGGCAGTAAACCTCGTGAGGTTAACACCACCAAGGCTATGGATCACTTACGCGGCCTAGAGCAACAAGACCAATCCTAAGCCTAAGAAGACCCTTGCTCCCCCCCCCTCTAAATCTGCTACAATTGGTTTATATGAACAAACGCACTCTCGTTCTTGTGGTTGCAGTTTTAGGGCTGTTGACTGTTTTGGCTTCAGGCAGAATGAACAAACTTCGTTTGGGAGAGGGCAGTGGCGTAGGGCTGATGATGAACCGTGATATGGTCACTTCTGTGGAGAAGGTGCCAGCTATTGAACCAGGAATGATGGGCAAAATCGCGTTCCCGTATCCGGGATCTGCTGGTGATGCTCTCCAAGTCGAGGACCGAGCACTTGAGTATAGTGCTTACCATGATGTGGTTGTCGATGATGTCCCAGAATATATGCAGCGAATGAGAGAGTACATCTTGAGCATCAATGGTAGAGTGTTGCACTGGAACCAAGGAAAACATTCACTGGAGCGATATCGCTATGGCACCATAACTGCAAAAGTTCCTGTGACTTCTTTTGAGGAAACAGTCAGTCGGGTTACTTCTGGGGTTGAGGAAGTGGTCTCAGAGAACCAAAATATTGCGGATATAACAGGCGAGGTTGTGTACTCACAGGAACAAACTGAGAGCATCCGCGGTGAGATCGCTGTCCAAGAAGCAGCTCTGAGTGAAGCTACAACCGAAGTTGAACGAGTGCGGATTCGCAACCGATTGGACAGTTTACGCAAACAGCTTGAACAAGCAGAAAACCAGGGTGAGCAAATAGAAGAGCGCCAAGAATTCGCTACAATTTCCATCACCGTGGCTGATAGTGAGAGTTACTTCAATGGATCGTACAAACCCTCACTATTTGAAGAGTTGCGCCAAGCGATGGAGTCGCTCCGTTACTCACTCAGTGGTGTGCTGGTAGTTATTATCTGGGTGGCAGTTTACAGTGTTATCTGGCTCCCACTTGTGCTAGGTGTTAATTACGTAACCAAGTTTTTCAAGAGAAAAGCTAAGTAGCCGGGAAGAACAATTATGGGAGAAAGTGTATCCCCTGGTGAGAGGGAAACAGTTGATCACACTCAGGCCATTGCTCAGGAGCTTCGTGATAAGGGCGTCCAAGTTCTTGGGGACGAGGCTCGCCAAAATCCAGCGCAAGTACGGGAGTCGTTGCAGAAGGTTTCGGAACAACTTCCTGAAGTAGTAGTTGATGCTCAGCGTGCAGCAGAAAAGTTACAGCAAAATCCTGAGTATCAAGAACTGGGCAAGCAAGTGGACAATGTTGTTGCAGCTCTAGGCGAACACACTTCATCGGAACTTAACAAATTAGGGCAAGATCCAGCGTTCGTGCAGAAGTTGCGCGACGGCGATAAGGCAGCATGGGGTGAATTGGGTACCACAACCCAGCAACATGAGACAGAAGAGCATAAGGCGCAAACTGAGGCGTTAACTACTGCGGCAGCAAAATTCACAGAAGCCTTCAGGCAAAGAGATGACAAGCAACTTGAGGTGCTTGAGATCTGGGATGATCAAGAAAAGCAATTATATCTGGGTAAGGACAAAGGAAGTAAGCCAATTGGAGAAAAAGGGGCGTTAATTGATAAAGTGATTGAGCAAGCAGAAGCCATTGACGATCCTCAGAAGCGACAAGATTTTTTAGAAAAAAGAGCCAGAGGTAATATCAATGATCAGATTGCTCGGGCTGAACGAAAGCTCACGACGCTTCAAACGCAACTATCTGAGCTACAAGCCAAAAAGGATAGATTTATTGCTCTCGCTCAGGCTGATGGGCAAGCTGATAAAACTCAACTCGATCAGGAGAGAAAAGCGCTCACAGAAGAAATGGATCAGCTTCGAACAAATTTGGCTGATGCTCGAGATAACGGAATGTTGTCGAGTGGCAATGAGTACGGGGCGCGACACTTTTTGTCGAGAATTGACACGGCGATAGGAAATAATGATGGAGGGGTGCTCGGTCCTGTGTCCGCTGGTGAAATTTCGGGATTTTTTGATAAGTTAGAAAATGAAACTCAAGCGCTGACAGTAGCCGAGCTCAGAATACAACAAGCTCGGGAAAAAGTTGCTGAAGAAGCGACCAAAGCTGCTGCGCGAATGTCAGAACTGATTGCACTTGACCTTAGTGCCACTGGTGCTCAGGCAGAGCTTGATGACGTGGTTAAAAAAATTACACAAACCCCTGAGGGTAAGATCTACACAGCTGAAATGACTGTGTTAGCAAACTTCCTTGCAGAAAAAGTTTCAAAAGCTAGAGAACAAATGTTGTCAGAAGAAGATAGTCGTGCTGATGCCATCAGTAGCAAGCTGATTGCAGAGTTGAGAGATACACTCGCTCGTTCTGAGCAGCCGGTTCAACAAGAAGAGCTGGTTCAGTTGTTGCAGCATACAATTGATCGCTTTAACAAGGTACTCGAGCGGGTAGAGCGACAGCAAGAGAAGAAAAAAGAGGGAACTGAGAAGCGTCCCAATCCAAATGAGATTCGATCAGTAGTTCCACCTAGCTCTGAGTTGTCATCCCGACAAGGAGCGGCCGGTGGCGAGGCCCAGCCCCAAGCCGGGCGACAAGGTGAGGGCACCCCACTACCGGCGTCTCAATCAGAAAATCAGCAACAACCAGAGGCTACACAACAACCTGAATCTGTAGCCGAACTACCCCCCGACCAAACAATAGACAAGCTCCAACAAGACTACACTCAGTTCAAGCAGTTGATTGATCAAGGTGCGTACCGCCAGCGTCACGACACCTTCACCCAATCTATGCTTGGTGTTAAGTCGAAACTTGATACACAGTTACAGTCAATTGATGCACAGTTACAAGCGCTCAAACCCGGTGAGGACAGAACGGGGCTTGCTGCGGAGCGTAGTCAACTCATCCAGACACAAGAAAAGTTCCGAGAACTCCGAGATAAGGCAGCAGCGTATGACCAAGCACGTACAGGTGCAACTGCTGGGTTTGCCAATGCCCAGGAATTTGGACAAATTGACGCACTGCTGACCAAGTACGGACTATACTTCCAGGAGTTGCACAATAATGTTGCTATTGTTGATAGGACACTGAGACCGTGGGCTCAGTTGATTCAGCGTGAGGCCCAACGACTTGCTGCGCGCTGGAAGGAGAGCACGGATCCGAATGTTGTTCGATTCTTAGCTGATTATACAGAAGACCAGCTTCCCAACGGCTTTCATCGGGCTGTCAAGCAATCTGCAGACAAGCTGGGAAATGAAAAGAGTGTCGAACAGACCAGTGCGCAGCTAACCAGCGAGTTGGCTGGAGTTGGTTCATGGGATGAGTTAAAAGCCAAGCTCACTCAATACGCAGATGTGCCACTAGCAATCATGCACGGCAATGGTGTTTTGCAGATGAAGGCTGGAGAAATTATCACAATGTTAGAAAATGAGCGAGCTCAATATTCCTGCTCGGTTGATCAGTTAGGGACCCTTCAGCCCAGCAAGGAAGAGTACGAGCAATCATTCCGGCTAGCATTTCCTTCATTACCTGACTTGGGTGCCAAAGCAGCGCAGCTGATTTCAGGCGAGAAGCGTGATGAATTATCGAGAATTTCTGGTCAGTTGTTGAGTCGGTCTTCGGCAAATCTCAAAGGATTTAGTGAGTTGTTGCGCTTGGGTGGTGATCATCTGCTGCTAGCGGGCGCTGACAAGCAGTTAACCGATAGAGTTCGTTCATTCCGTGGACGTCAGGCACGCCTTTTTGGCAGAACATTCAACGTGCTTCCGAGCGTTAGTTTAGATCGATCGCGCTCAGGCGGAGGTTACTCGCTCTCTATTGGTTCGCGTGAGAAAAGTGGTGAACAGTCTGAACAGGCAGCACAGGCTAACCAGCTTGGTGTAAATGCCACTGAGTTAGCAGACTACCTTGATACCTTGATGCAAACAAAAGAGCAATGGATGTGGAAGTCAAGGTTGGGAATACTGAGACAAAAAGTCACAAAAGAAGATGTCCTAAATAAGCTTGCCCAAGCAGGTGCCCCCAGAGAGAATCCGATCATACAGGCAGCTGCCGAGTATCTCCACGCGGAAGTGGTGGGTAGTCAGAAAAAAACAGAGAACCAAGTAGTTTCTCCAGGAGTAATGCTCGGTATGGAAGGTCAGGGTAAACAGCGGACCGCAGTGGTTACACTCGAAACAGGAGCGCAAGCAAACATAGGGTATGGAAGTGAGAGTCAGATCAGAACCAATAGAAGCATAGAATTTACTGACCTTGGTGCCAAGTACGCGACCCTTACACGTGGACCCGATGGTTCTGTTCGGTTTAGGCTGAATACGAACGCAGCTGCCTTTCATAATTTGAAGCCGGTACAGGGAGAAAATGGGGCGAGGGAGGTTATCTTGCCAGACAATCGGCCTGATAATCCACACGTAATCCAAGTGGGTAAAGTCGCTCACACAATCAACGTTTCTGGCGGAACCGTGCGGTTGGCTACTAACTTTGGGCTACGAATGTAGTCTTTGGTGGTGCGCAGCGCTAAGTGAAAGCGTGAGAGTCTTGCATATATGTCAGAATCGAATCAATCACATACCAGTGCACCTCTAACCAGGGAACAACAACTGACTCATGATTTGCGCGATCAAGGCATGAGAGAGTTTCGCAGTACGGCTGAACAGGCTAGGCTCGATGCCCAGCCACTCGATTTGCACGTATTGAGAGACCAGCTCGATTTGGTTAAACAACAACTGCCACAGATAATTCGAGAAGCACGCCAACATGTTCAAGATCGTCTGCAACAAAGTCATGCAGTACGGGAACTTCAACAGAAAATCACCGCACTACAGCAGGTTGTTCAGCAGCGACTAGCCCCTGATTCTCCGGTGCGCAAGATGCTTGAGGATCAACAGTTCCTGGATCAGCTCAGCATTGGCATACCTGGTTCATGGGATACTCTTGAGTCCGCTATTTTTGATTCAGAGCAGCTAAATCCATTTAATGCACGAGTCTCAAAACTCCAAACAGAACAACAGGAAGTTGCTACCGCGCATCGTTTGCAGCTTGATGCTTCTACCAACAAGCTGCGTGCGCAGCAGGTGATCGCCGAGGTTATGACTGAGTCAGCGTCCACCAATGTGAGAGCATTCATGACTGATACTGTGCAACGCGTCTCCAGTGAACCTGCCGATAATCAACAACAGCTGGCCGAGTCATTGTTGCGTGATTTTGATAGTGGGCGGGTAGAAACTGCGACAGCAAATATTGCTACGGTAAAAAATGCTTTGGATCAGCTTGACGCCAAATCTATGGACATCGATAGGCTCATCGCAGCAATTCCTGGCAATAATGATGTTGATAAGTTAAATCAGGCAGAAGCATCAGATCCCGTTATTCAAAGAGGTATTGAGTTAGCTAACCGCTTTCTGAGTCGGGTTGCTGAACCTCCACTCAACAGTGAATCTACTTCGATTGCGTACCTGGATGCTTTTTTTAAGCAACTGCCCCCCTTTGAGCAGGTCATGCATCTGAGAGGAAATGTATTATCACTCTTGGATACTGTGTTTCAGAACGATTCGTTGTGGGATTCGGGAGAGAGAGAGATTGCAACTTTTCAGCAGATGTTTCAACAATTTACTGATTTACTTGGCGACAAAGCCGACTATCCAGCCAAATTACTCGGTACTGCGCAACTACACTACACTGCAAACAATCTCTGGAATGCACTTATGAATGGTGACAGGCAAGGTGTTGCCGAAGTACGAGGTTTTTTTGATGCGGAGTTTAGCCAAACGGAATCATTGTATCAAGATTTTTTGAGGTATCAGAATCAAGAGCTCTCAAAAAGCCCGGTATTTCAAGAACACAAACAGACCCAGGCTGCGTATGAACAGCAGCTAGAAACTTTTTCTAAAGAGCTCGATGATCTTTTGGTGCCGTCAGAGGCGGTTATCACTGGCGTCAAAGGACTCCACATCAAGCTTCGGGTTCTGCACCGTAGAAAAGATGAGCTGATATCGCGATTGCGGGACGCAACTGTCTTGACTAAGGATAGTCAAGTCTTGCAGGACGCCCGCAAGTACTTCATTAACTATTTAGCAAATGCCAGACAGGCAGCCACAGAGGCAGAAAGTGCTGTTGCAGCCTTCGCTGAACAGAGCAATCAAGACGAACGCATTGACATGTTGGTTGGCGACGTGCTGTTTATTGTGCGCAAACAGGCTCGGGAGAGAGAACTAGGAAGTGAGATTGTGACTGTCTCTACACAGATCGAGAACTCTCCAGAACAGGCGTTGCTTAAGGAGATTGAGCAGATCAGGAGTGCTGCCTTGCCAGACCAAGCACAACAAATCATTCAAGCAGTGCTCGCGCAGGTTGAGCAAAGTGGTTTTTCGAGTGCGTTGGCTGGAAGTGGCGATCAGCGCATTGATGCATTTATTGGTAGGTTGGTTTCACAACTTCAGTCCGAAGTCATCCGCTCTCCAGGTATACTTGACGAGCAACAACTGACTGGTTTGCTTGACACTCAGATAGATCGTGTCGTGGATAGGATAGATGCTCACAGTCAGGAACAGCAGGTGAACGGACTGACTGAACAAGCAAGGCAAGCTGAAGTCAAAGTTCAAGCATTAGCGAGCAGATTCCCTGCTATTTCCAGAGAAAGAACGAGTCGTGACTACAGGGTGGCTTATGATAAGTGGACAGACGAAGTTGTTCTCAATCGACAACTGTTGAATGATACACGCGAGGCGCTGCGTGTTATGTCGCTACAACAACTCACCCAACTTCAGAGCCAGCAACTGAGAGAAGCGCACTTGGTATTGGATAGAGCAACAGAGACCCTCAATCTTGCAGTTGAACAAGCAACCATGTTTGATCAGAAACGACGCGATGTGGAAGAGCGGCTACAGCACACAAATAATCTTGACGAACTCGATACGTTTGTAAGTAAAGCATATGATTTTTTTGCTGATTTGACTGGTTCTAAAAAGGCGGCAGATCGCATGAAAGACTACATTGTCCGGGTCAAGGTTGCTACCGTAATGTACGGTCCACAATGGGCCAAAGAGCCGTATATTGCTAGACATTTGATTGGTGTGCGTGATAAAGAACAAACCTTCCCAGAATTTTTCTATGACGCACTCGTACGGTCTGCTGGTATAGAGGGGCAGCAGACAAGCTCTAAGGCTGAACAAGTTATCAAAAACTTAGAGCTGACGCCAGCTCCGAACTTGGTTTGGTTAGCGGAACACATACAAAGTGAAGGTGCGTTCAAGTATCCAACCTTTACATTCAAAGTTGGGACAGAAGACAGAGGCCATGAAATGACTTTTAGCCAGCTGGCTGATTATTTAAAGGAAATTCAAAAAACAGAGTATGCGATCAATGCTGAACAAGAAATATCACCTAGCGAGGGCGAGTTTTTGCAGACTCTGACTCGCAAATTGCCGCCTAGGAGAGGACTCATTTCCTATGTTCAAAAACTCGCAGCGGAGGAACCGAGAGCTCTAGCGGCAAAAGACTTAATTTCTGGCAATCTCTCGTCGTTGCAGCAGCTTGATACATTACTACGCGAGGCAGGAAGAGGCGTGAAGTTTGTCGCGCGAGACTCGGCTGTCGTTGACGCTCTGTCACTATCTCGATCATTGAGTGATTTCATGGTTGGTAAAAAGCAAATTCCGCTTGGGGTTTTTGATAGGCTAACTGCGCACCGGCGTGCGGTTGCAGCAGAAAAGTATTTGATTACGCAACAGAGCTTCCCTGATCACCCGATTACAACGCAAATTGCTCGACTCCTGACTGAGTAATTGCGAAGGCAACTTCTTAAAAGAGAGTTTTGACGCTGAATCGTAAATCTGTCTCAGGTTTGCTATAGTGGAGTGGTATGCATGAGCAGTCAAAAGGTCCCCAAGTCACTCAACAAAACATTGTGACGCGTGGCAGTGTTCAAGACGTAACGCAAGCGTATGTAGACCCAACACTTGCAAGAGTTCCCCTTGAACATTTTAAAACGGCAGTGAATAATCAAGAAAAATTTATTACTACTGCGTACGCTAAGCTAGAAAAAACCCGTAGTCGATTAAACAACACAAGAGGATTGGTCACAAAGCTAACTAACCAACTGGTGACGCTGCAAACTACTTGGTCAGGACAAGAATATCAAAAAAAAGCAGCAGCGTTCACAGATCAGTGTATTGGAGCTAAAAAAATGCTAGAAGGACTACAGCAAGAGGTGGAAGAGACTGCACAGATTGAGCGTGAGGAGTCCCTAACTCAAGATGGAACGACGAATGTTAAGCATACATTCGATCAATTGGTTAAACAATTTAATGGTGTGGTGAATCTTCACCTCGAAACTGGAAATCTTCGCCCAAAATTTGAGTCAGCACTTAAGTCCGCTGACACACTCTCGGCATTAAGTGCAGTAGTGGCAGAACACTCCCACTACTTACTCCAATATAGTGAAAGCGATAACTACATTTCTCGTTTACAGCACCTTATAACTCAATTGCAATCTGATGCAGTTACCTATGGAATCCAGTGGCCAAATGCACGTGCTGCTCAGCTGGTGAGGAGATTGGGAAGACATGCATATCCGGAGTTTTTCCATGAGCAACTTATGAAAGCTGCGCGCAATGAGGGAAAAAAGTATGAGAAAACCTGCGAAGCACTTTTATTTCTTAAGGAATTACCAGAATCTAAGCCTCCATCAGTGACACAGTTGATTGAGCACTTCACCCAGTACGAGCACTTTGCTTTTCGGGTGCGAACCCAAGAAGGGCCAGAAGTAGTAACTAGTATGGCAAAGATTAGGGAGTCGCTCATAGAGGTTCGCAGAGGCTTACGATTCCGGATAGATGAATCAGGTAATTATCGACCGAACAATTTGCAGCTGGTGCAAGAGCTGAGGCAAGCTGGTGTTCCCAATACCTTTCACTTAGCAGAAATTGCTGCGCGCGCACTCGACTCGACGACCAACCGATCTCAATATCGTGACGAGCTCCGGTCTGCTCAATTCCAGAGTTTGACGGAGTTGCAAGTCTTGTTGCGGCTGTCTGGAAGGTACATTCAGTTTACAGATCAGAGTGGAATTGCGAGCGCTTCTCAACTCGGTTCGGTACTTTCCGAATTAACAGCCAAATCAGATTGGCAAACAGTCAGGGGTCGTTTCGGCTTTGGACAGCAGAAAGCAGGACTAAAAGATATTCGAAATTTGTTAGCTGCCCGAGGTATGCCTGTGCGCAACAAGGTCGTGGAGCAAGCAGCGAACTTGTTATACAAAGAAATTAGAGCTTCTCATTGATCTTTTTTGGGTTTATAGTAGAATCGAGGTTTCCACATTATTATTTTGGGTGTGTTCTATGGCAGCAAAACCATTGCTATCAGTTCGTTCGTTGACGAAAACCTATCCCGCTCGCGCAGGAGAGGCTCGGCCATTTACTGCCGTCAAAGATGTTTCTTTTTCGTTGGCTCCAGGAGAAATATTGGGGTTACTTGGTCCAAATGGTGCCGGTAAATCAACAACCATTTCAATGTTGCTCGGAAGTTTAACTCCTACCAGTGGTTCGATTAGTTACTTTGGACAGGACTTCAGCACTCACAGGGCAGATATTTTGCAGCATGTCACGTTTGCCAGCACCTACATCAAGTTGCCTTGGCGCTTAAGCGTGGCGGAAAACTTGCAAGTTTACGGATATTTGTACGGTTTG
Source organism: uncultured Pseudomonadales bacterium (assembly GCA_964494905.1). Taxonomy (GTDB): domain Bacteria; phylum Patescibacteriota; class Microgenomatia; order UBA1400; family PJMF01; genus CAZBMX01. The sequence continues at coordinate 20,884 of CAZBTU010000004.1, forward strand.
AGTCGACAACAGTTTCTGAAACGTATGGAAAAATTTCTCAAGTTTTTTGGCGTTTGGTGTGAACGGCATAAGACTATGAATGAGCTTTCCGCTGGACAAATCACGCGTGTGATGTTAGCAAAAGCCTTCATACCGCATCCGAAGATAATTTTGCTTGACGAACCCACTGCATCGCTTGATCCCGATATCGCTCACGAGGTCCGAGAGTTCGTCAAGATACAACAAAAGGAGTACGGTAGTAGCATTCTCTACACTTCACACAATATGGATGAAGTTGCCGATGTTTGTGACAGAGTACTGTTCTTAAAGCAGGGGAAAATTATTGCTGCCGATACACCAGATAACTTAGCAAGATCGGTTTCGCATGCCCGGATGGTACTTACTGTCAAAGATGGTATGAAGCGTATTGAACGCTTCTCAACTGAAGCGGGCATTCCCGTGAGTGTGGCAGGCAGAGAGGTGAGTATTACAATTGATGAGCAACGGGTTGCAGGCTTTTTAGCTCGGCTGGCTGAAGCAGGCATTTCCTACTCCCAAATCACCATCGATAAACCGACTTTGGAAGACTACTTCTTACAGATGAGCAGAGAAGATGCTGCGGAGGATGTATGAAACTGAGAAAACACATGGTTTGGGCGCTCTTCTTGCGCCATTTATACCCTCTTCAGCGCGACTTTGATTTGTTGTCTGACATGATTTATTGGCCAATTATCGATACTTTGCTGTGGGGCGTGACAGGTCAGTGGTTAGCGCAGAGTTCAGGGGGAGCACGATTGGTTGTGTCTATCCTGTCTGGATTATTGTTGTGGAACGTGATTTGGCGCTCTCAAGCAGAGGTAGCTAGGAATCTGATGGATGAAATTTGGAACAACAACTTAGTTAATCTGTTTTCGACGCCACTGACTATTACTGAGTGGGTGGTGTCAGTCATTTTGCTTTCAATTGGCAAAACAGTTGCGACTGTTTCGATGTTGAGCCCGATTATGTACTTGTTGTACAGAATAAATGTGCTTGAAATAGGTCCTTGGTTGGGTCTATTTTTCATCGGTGCGACAATGACTGGTTGGTGGGTAGGTTTCTTGGCTGCTGGAATTGTGCTCAGAAAAGGGCCAAAAGTCCAGACCGTTATCTGGACATTGCCAGGAATTTTACTGCCGTTCAGCGCGATCTATTTTCCTATTACTCAATTGCCACTCTGGGCACGATGGATAAGTTATTTAGTTCCAACTTCATATATTTTTGAAACTATGAGATCGGTATTAAATGGCATGCCAGTAGACTTGACACTCTTACTGATTAGCTTCTTGTTGAATAGCATTTATCTTTTCTTCAGTGTTTGGTTTTTTGTTCGAAGTTTCAAGTATAGTCTCAACCTTGGGCTCGGACGGTTCAACTAAGAAGTCGGTCTGCCTGGTGATTAGCATGTCCCATGTTTTATGACATACTAACTGTGTGAAAATAGATGATTTAGTTACTTCTGATGTGGGTTTCAAGGCAGCTTCTTCAGATTTGCCAGTTTTGAGGGAGTTGAAGTTTTCTTGGAAGAACCCACCGCTTTGGCGGCCAGAAAATAGTCTCGTTGTGTCTGAACATCAGTATTCCGATGGGCATGAGAGTGGGGAATCACTTTTTACAAGGCTAGATAAGCCAATGAACAGTTATGTTAAGTCGTTATGCACAAAGTACTTTGGTAAAAAAGGAAAAAGCTTTCTCAGGCATTCCTTATTAGTGCGTTTTGCTTATCCGTCGGACCAGGAAGAGCTGGCAGCGAAAGACAGCTTGATTGATGTTGCTTTGAGGCCAGTTATTGCTGCTCAGACATCACAGTTACTCGAAAATCAGATAAAAGTAACCAAAAATCACGGCGAGTGGGAGTTTGTTTTGCTCACGCTGATTGGCAAGGCTGTATGGAATATCATAGAGTCAACAGTTGTTTTAAACAAACTTCCAATGGATGGAGTACAGCCGGTTTTGGGTGCTCAACTACTGTTAGAACGAGGGCTCACAGAAGAACAAATCATTAAACGATTCAAAATATTTCTTGACAGGTGGAATGAGGAATTTACGATGCGTAATCGCTCCCGTAGAGGTGGACTGCACAGTGATGCTGTGTGTCCGTATCGGTCAATGCCAATATGGAAGGCAGAGGGCTTTGCTGATGTGGTCGCAACGGCTCTTAAGCTGAGAGCTGGCACTGGGCTTTTGCCAACAGAAAAGGCTGCCTGGTCACACTTGTCAAAAACGGCACGGGTGTTGGTCGAAGAAGTAATCAGAGAGTTGCTTCCGGTTAATCAGAGGGAGTAGCTATTCTTTCGATTCAGTAACAGCCGGTCTTCTTATTTTTTTTGCTTCCATCCCTTTTCCCACAAGACCAATGATTGCTTGCCAGAGAAATTTGGGAATGAACTTGGGTCTCAGGCCCTCAACCATTCTGTCAGCCTTTTTCTGGGCTGCTGTGAGTACTTCCTGATGTGCAAATGAAATCTGTTGCACAAACTGCGCCAAATGTTCTTCTCGGACTTCTTGACGGGGTTGTTCGTGAGTATACGTGCGTTTTTCTTGTTCTAGTGACATTCTTGCCTTCCTACCTTAAGAATACGCTCGATATAGTATAGCACTGAGTGATACATAGTTTGCTATTTCAGAAAAAAATGGTACATTATGGAATGGACGCTGCTAGTGCAGCACACTCTAGTTTGGAGTAGAAAGGCAATCATTATGTCACAAGGACCAGAACAAAAACATGATACCGACCATGTAGTGTCGCTAACAGAACGAGAAACTGTCCCAATGAATCTCAGGGAGAATTTAGCTGAGCTACAAGGCATGATTGGTGTCGACCAGACAGAAGTCAATAAATTAGTGAAAAGCTTAGATGGAGCAGGGTACTCATGGCTGGTTGTCTATCAAGAAAATAACAAAAGGTTGAGACTCGATGATACGGTTGAGTTTTGTAAATCAAGTGTTCTTGATATGGGAATTGGTTTACATGAGGGACAGCAGTACAAAGGTGGGGTGTTGAAGAAAACTACCAGTTTTGCCCAAGAAATTCCAGCACCAAGCAATTACTATGATGATGAACCAAGCTACTTACTGAGTAAAGCAATGACTAGTGCGTACCAGAAATAGTAAACGCTTGGTTGTCTGTACAAATGGATTCAGACAATGATACAGTAGTCAGTAGTACGAACATCGAGTTGTAGTTCGTACGAAAAATCAAGGAGAAAAATGTCAGAACAAGAAAAGCAAGGTCAAGGTGAAGCATTTAGCAGTGTTAACATGATGCCAGACAAACCTCAGAAAAGCCCTGAGCGACAACTGAACAGTACCGACTTGAGGCAATTGATTCAGGATTTAAGATTGGAAATTGGAGTTGATGAAGCAGCCACTCAAAAGCTTGTTGATCGACTAAAAAAGAATGGGTATGTCTGGATGGTAGTTGATGCTCAGAATAATCTTCGCATTGACACTGACCTCACGATTGCTTTCTATGAGAAAGGATTGATGGAATTAGGCTTAGGCTTTTTAGAAAATCAACTATTTATGCATGGCAAGCTCAAGGCAACAGCGAGCTTTGTACCGCAAAAACCACTTCCCCCATACCACTATGGTGATGATGATGATGGTTACACGCCAACTACTGGTTTATATCAGTAACTTAGTAAGTTGTGGTAATCAACTAATTGAAAAGCAAAAAAGTCCCGGTTTTTACCGGGACTTTTAGTAGTACAGGTTGTCAACAGCTGGGACTAGAAAACTGTTTCCTTGGCTGCTATCGCCAGCGCATCAGGGATGTCTCGTACCCGGACCGTGCCATCAGGGTGGCCGCGGACGATAAACTCATACGACATGTAATAAGTCGTGCGCTGAATCGAGACGAGGATAGGCTCTCCGAGCATTTCCCACTCAAACGTGATTCCGCCATAGCGATTACTGGCATTTTTCAGGTGCCAGGTGGTTATACTACCCTCATTCCACAAACCCGTTGCTATGAAGGGTTCGATATACATTGCTTCAATCTTGATGGGAAGGCCTGATTCGGCAATTTTTTCTTTCATTGCTAGAAGTCGGGCTTCGAAGAAGGTTTTGCTAACTGGGCTAAGCGGTGTTTGATCATAGCCATCAAACAACAACTTTCCGTCCTTGATGGACCATGTGAGGACATCGAAGGCACTGTTGCCGTTAGATCGAGACCACTTGATTTTTGGTTTCTTCAAATTTTTTACGAACGATTTTAGCCACGCAAACATCAGTCACTCCTTCGCCTGCCTCTGGAGGATAAAGGGATATGAAGCAGGGCAACAGAGAGAGCAATACTCGCCCCATTGCCATGCTTCATGGTGACAACCTGTTAAAGAACCCTGTGCAGAAGCAAAAGCAGTATTTACACTACACAGTTTGTTTGAATTATAGCAATAACTATAAAGATATGAAACTGAGCAATAAGGGTTTATAATAACTTCTTCGTAAGTGATACCTTGACGTACTATGCAAAAAGAAAACAATAGTTTGCCAGTCACACTGTTCTCACAACGAGTAAGTGAAGCACAGCTCCAGTGGAAGGAAAAAAAAGGCACTTTTACAGAATTCTCTCAAGCCCTTGATGTCCCAACCAAACTAACCAGACTTAATTATGCAAGCATCTTGAACAGTCTTCCCACATACATACCAGAAACTTTGAAGAGAGAACTCCAAGAGAAGCCTTTGCCATTGGTAGGGTTGAGTGTGTTTGAGGACAAGCGCTCTCATGAAGATCTTGGCTTTCCGGTAGCGATAGTTGTCCCGGATGAGTTGGTTTGCGATGGGGAGCAATACGCTTGGCGGTTGGGTATTCAGATTCTCAATGAAATTGCAACCGATACATTAGCACTCGATATTATGAAAGAAATGGGAGCACACTATCAACCAATTCGCTTAGCTCACGAGACAAGAGATCTTGGATTAGGATCGATACAGAAAGTTATTCGCAGGTTGCGTAAACAATTTGCAGAGTCGTACACAACCTTTTTGCAAGAATTGGTTGTTGCTATGCTTAGTGGTGACATGCAAGCGGTAGATGCTCACTGTCAAGCGGTTGGTTATCACAGCATAAACCAGTTAGCTGTCGATATCGGCAAAAATGCACGTTACATCCCAGATATTTTATTGAAACTGAGGAAAAATCCCAATGTATTTACCAGGGCAATTTGGGGTTCAATATCTGGTGGACAAGTCAATATGAGACTTCCCGGTGTTATCAGTATTCATGCAGCCTCCCGGTTGCTTGGAAGTGTCAATCTCTTGATAGGTTCAGTTAATCTGCAAGTTGCACAAGAGGCATCACAAAGTGATGAGGTATTGAGCGCGGTCTACAACTACGCTATGTTTTTGTTTTGCGTCTTAGTTGGATTGCAGATGGTTGCGGGAACACCAGGCATTTATGTGCACGAGGTCAGCCATTACTTGAGTCATACAGAAAATCATTTCGGTCTGATACCGATTAGTTATGACTTGGCCTAAAGCCAATACATGCGTCGTACAATAAAAGTATGCAGAATAGTCGCGAAGTTTATAAAGGAGACAAAGGTACATCGTTCAAGGATTCGATAGATGCGGCGTATGCGCGTTTTACACGGCTAGAGTTTGGTTCAAGTAAGGAAAAGGACACAACAGAGTTTCTAAGGCACATTGCAATGACTGCTGATATGAATTATGGATATGCAGCAGTTTCCGAAAGCTTTGTTGATGCCAATAAAACCTCAGTCATCTTTTTACCTGTCGATTTGAGGGGATCACCTGGGCTGCAACCCATTGTGTGGGCAGGCGGCAGAGTTGAAGATACTGACGAGAAAAAAATGTTGAGGGCTTCATTTATCTTTGAGAAGTTCGATACGACATTGCTCCTCAATCTAACACAGCTAGAAAAAGTTTTGCGTTGGTGTGATAAGGTCATAAATGAGGAAAATTATTACTTGATACGAGCGAAGTACTATGATGCTGTTTTTACTTTTTTTTCAAACTTAGAGTTATATAAACTCACCTGTCGTGACGATGCGGTAATTTATAGGTATGCTGCTTCTGATGAAGAGGAAAATATTCCTCCAGAAAAGAGAGATAAATATGGTGATTGGGTTGCAAGGAGCCCTGAAGCAGTTCTACGAGTTGCAGAATATAAGGTTGCGACTCATTGGTTTAGAAAAGATGCCGTATCGGGTATGCAAAATGGCTATTTAGGCAAGTTGCATGTAAGAAGAAGTACTATCGGAAACGCAAAAAAGACGCACTACATAGCTCTTGATACAGCAGAAATACAAGCATTGGTTTTGATCAAGAAGGACTGATAGATAGTGTTGTGGAGATGAGGAGGTGCGACCTCCTGTCCGCAATGAGACTGTTCCAACATCTACAGACATAGTGCGTTTTTGATATTGCCACGGTGGTAAACGGACAAACCGGTTCGTGAGCAACCCCTGTCTAAAGGCTTATGAAAGTCCGGACAGGAGCGGACAATCGGTCACACTGACTGTGTTTCCACCCACCCGTTAGCGCCAGTGAGACTGAACGAGTGAATGCCGTTATGCAAACAGCTGAGCTGTTTGATATTGGGTGTTAAAGTTTGAACCACCAACAGTGTCTAGCAACTGTGAAGCTGCATCTGCGACGGCGTCTTTAACACGTTTGGCTGAAAGATTGCCAATTGTGTTTTTGACCCTGTTTAACGTCTTTTTGGTCAAAGACGGTCTGCAGTTGGTAACGAGCACATCACGTCAATGCAATACATCCCCGTGAACGTACTCCATTATACCTCGAGAGTTACTGATTTGTCCATGTGAAAATGCCATTCCATGTACCTCGGCAGTGCCGCTACAGCGTAGCACTTGTGCGCAACTCTCAAGTGTCGCTCCAGTAGAAACCACATCGTCTATTAGGAGAACTTTGGCGCCTTGGAGCTGAGTAGCTAGTATCTCGGGATTATGTGCAAAAGCTTGTGAGAGATTGTGCCACCGTTCTTGCCCGGAAGTTTGTTGAGCTTGGGCTTTGGTATGGTGAGTTTTGATTAGCGCCTCGAGGACTGGTATGGAACTCAAGTGACTGAGTGTTTTGGTGATGACAGATGCTTGATTATAGCCACGTTCGCGAAAGCGTTCTCGGGAAAGTGGTACTGGAACAAGAAAATCGACTTTGGGTAACCAAGCATACCAATACACCATACGCCCTATTAAACTCCCGGCACCTTTGACACTGCCAAACTTCAGCGCGTGTACAATTGACTGGGCTGCTGGTCCGAACTCGGTAAGAGCGCGCACGGATGTGAGTGATGTTGTTTGAGGCAAGTGTAGCTCCGCAACAGAAAAATCGAGGCATTCAAGACAATCAGGACAAAAGAGGACACCCATTTTTTTGCAGTATAGGCAGAAAGTGGGATAAAAAAATTTAAGTAAAGTTGATCCTAATACAGAAAAAACATTCATCGTGCCATGAGTATACTTTTTATTTGGGACAAGAAACCGAACTATCAAGGTACTGACTGAAGATTTCTGGACGTCTCAATGAACCGCTCCGCTTCCACTAAATTTTGAGGGTCAGGGTTTTGTGCCGACCACTCCTTTAAGACCTGGTTGGCATTCTCCCATTCTTTCTGTAAAACAAACAACTGGATTAGCTTAAAGTAAGCTGGTTCGAACTGTGCACTGAGCTTAAGTGCTTGCCTGTAGGATTCAATAGCTTTATCAATCTCTCCTTGTGCTGAGAGGGTATTTGCTAAGTTGTAGTGGATTTGCGGATAGATATTGCTTATTTCGAGTGCCTTCTGGTAGTGCTCAATTGCCTTGTTTTGTTCCCCTGTTTCTGCATAGGCCATTGCCAGATTATTGTGAACCCGAGCTGTTTGGCTGTACTGCAGAATGTGTGTATAAAGTCGGATTGGTGAGCTCCAAATGAAGTTTTGTCGCCAACTGAGCAGCACTAAGCAGCCAAGTATGGCAGCCAAAAGAGCCAGCTTTAGCTGGCGTGAGAGAGTGAACGGAGTAAGTTTGAACAGTGCATACCCGAGTAGGGAGAAACCAATCACAGGTGTGTAGAGCCAGTGTTCATAGAGCAGGCCATTAATCGGTAAAATTCCTGAAACAGGAGAAAGCATAATTGCTACCCAGCCGAGTGCAAACCAGATCCAGGTTCTTTGACGCGAACGCCACTCAGAGTACCCTGCCGCGAGTAGTATAAGCACAGCGCTAATTGTCAAAATCGGCCAGGGTGACAAGAGCGTATGAACAAGTTCCGTACTTCGTTCCATGTGCAGCGGGTATGGAATGAGCAATATTTTGAGATAAATCCAGAGTATTTTGCTGAATGTGAGCATTCTAGTTTCAAGCTGCCCACTATATTGCGTATTTGCTTGATCATAGAAATCAAAACTATTGTGAAAGTTGAGAACTGTTGCCCGAAGCAAGAGATAGACGAAGGCTGAGACTATGCATGCGGTGAGTGTCGTCAGAAGTGCTGGTGTCAGGAATTTTTTCAAGCTGAACTTTGTGACTGTTGATGTTCGAGAGCTTAAGTAGAAAAAAACCGTGACCAAAGCGTGAAGTCCGAGCAGTGCGATTCCAATTTCTTTCGAAAGTATGCTGCACCAATATGTGGTGATAGTAATAATTACAAGGTGCCACTCTGAAAGAGTAACGTGAAGGTTGTAGAAGCGAAGTTCTACGTTTTTGCGACGCAACAGTTGTGTCAGTCCGATCAAGCTCATGAAGCCAAAGACGGTATAAAGGGAGTCACCTCTAGAGTTGGCATACGTGACAGCTTCAGTTTGAACGGGGTGTGTGATGAAAATAGCTGCGATAGCAAAGGCAGCAAGAGGAGATAGTTTGAGTGCGCGTAAAAACAGCAGCAGAAGTGTTCCGGCAATACTGTGTAGCAGAAGGTTAGTTAGGTGGTAGCCAACAGGGTTAATTCCCCAAAATTGGAAGTCGATTGCGAAGCTCAGGCTGGTGAGTGGTCGATAGTAGTTACTGACTTCTCCGGCACCGGCAATCGTGTTCTCAGTCAACAATTTTTTTAGTTCGAACTGGCGGACATAGGAGTTGTTATAAATAAACTGCTCATCATCCCACACCAACTGATTTTTGATGAATGGCAAATAAATGAGTAGGCTCAATAGCCAAAGTACTAAACACATGCGGGTAATGCTGAATGAGGACATGATTGGAGTATAATACCCAGATTAACGTCGCAACACTAGAACTCATTTGCTGAGAAAGTTGTGTTGCGCACTTGTTCATTAAAATTCTGCTGAATCTTGTGAGGTGAAACTATGGAAAAAGCAGTGAAGAAGAAGGCAAGAGAGCCAATTGCTGATCCGGCTCGGTTGCTTGACATTCCTGACTTCAATTCAGTCGTAGGTTTGGGACCACAGTACGTTGTGACCACAGCGCTGGGGTGGGGAGCGGTGATGCTAGTTGGTGCTGCATTTATCAACACTGCGAACATCACTAGCCCATATCTCATAGCTGCGATTCTTCTGTTTGCGGGCTGTGGGATAGCCGTTTGTTTGCGAACAGAGCAACTGGTGTGGAAGTTGGTGACAGGCTTGATCGCTTGGCTGACGTTGGGTAGCATGTTTGGGTTGATAGCGAAACAGTTGGCGCCGGAATTAGTATTTATAATTCTGGGCACAGTGATGTTGCTCCATGCAGGCTGGGCTGTGGCTGGCTTTAGTACTCAAATGGATACTGGTGGATTGTCACAGCTGCTCATGATTGTGTTTGCAGGAATTTTTGTGGTGAGAATAGTCACTCCTTTGCTGGCACCGGTTGGTGACCCAACAATGGGAGGCTTGACGGTTTTGGCTGATATGTGCCTAGTAATGGTTAGTGCACTTCTAACCTTTGCCGATTTTAGTGACATACGAGAAAAGTCTCTTCCACTTGTATCGGCAGTCAAGGTTGGAACAGAAGTCGCACTCAATGCAGCTGCCACCAGTACCATCATCATGTTGCTTGCACGGTCGGTTATAGTTCCTTGAGTAGCTTTGTAGCGAGAAAGCAAGGGCAGAGTATATACTTCCTTAGTTTATTGTGGATTACCGCACTAGACTAAGGAAGTTTTTTGTTACCAGGTGGCAAAGTTAGTGAATCAAAAAAGCCTCAGTTTTAAGGCTGAGGCTTTTTCTGTTATTCGGTTTATTTGGCTTACGTGGTTCACTTGGGTGTGGTGGTCGATACAGGACTCGAACCTGTGACATCTGCAATGTGAATGCAGCGCTCTACCAACTGAGCTAATCGACCAAGTCTGATGTGAACAGCGGTCAAAAATTAATCGAGATGGCTAGTATAGCATGTGACATCGATCATTTTATAGTAAACCATGTCTCGCGAAGACCACCGCGGCTTCTTGGCTATTAGTAGTTTTGAAAAGCTCGATACGTATTTGGCTAGCGTCATGAATTGACGAAACATACCATCCTAAATGTTTTCGCATAGGAAGGAAGTTATAATACGAACTGTCTTGATAAGTTCTCTCAAATAACTCAGCATGCTCAACAGCTATCTGTGCTTTTAGCTTGCTCAGTCGAAAAATATCTGACTCATTTTCCAGAGAAAAGACGAACGGATTGCCAAAAGATGCTCTTCCCAGAAGTGCGCCGTTTGTTTGATATTGAGCAATTTTTGAAAGTGCATCAGACCTCGATTCAAGATCTCCATTTCCCAACAAAAGTGTCGATGTTTTTCGAGTCAACTCAGCAGCTTGTCCAATCAGTTCCCAACTCGCTTCGCCGCTGTAGTGTTGCTTGAGCGTTCGCCCGTGAAGCGCAATAGCAGAGATTTCTGTTTCAAGTAGTGCACTGATCCAGTCATACACCACGGGTGCATCGAACCCAACTCTGGTTTTCACACTCACTGGTATTGGTCTAGGCTGCTGGTATTGTTGAGGTAAGAGACTTTGTCTTTGTGATACTGTTTGGCAGATTTCACTAGTTATAGCTGTGCAATTAGATGGCTTCATACCGTTCTGCCAGTCTTCAATCCCAGCGAATACTGCTTGTATGATCTGTTGCGCGAGCAAGGGCGTCTTTATGAGTGCTGCTCCAGCACCTGAATGCGCAACATTTTTGGCAGGACATCCCATGTTAATATCAATTCCATCAAACCCCAGCTCGCAAAGTACGACGGCGGTCTGCCTGAAAAAATCTGGTGTTGTTCCATATACTTGAGCTATTACTGGTCGTTGTGACTCATCAAAGAGAAAATCTTTGAGCAGGCGTGTTGCGCCATGACAAACTCCTTCAACGCTGGTGAACTCTGTGTACACCAAGTCTGGTTTGCCGTACTTCTTCTGAATAAAGCGATAAGGATGATCTGTCACACCGTCCATGGGTGACAGTCCTATGATGGGCTGGTTAAGTTGTTGCCAAAAGGACTGGGTCATGGTGGGTATTATACCGTGCTGCTTTGTGACTGCTCTAGTTTAGTGGTGTACGTGTATCTGTATCAGAATTCGAGTCACAAAATCTCTAGTGCTACTCTATAGCAAGAAGTTGCTGGTGAAGATACTCTAATCCCAGAGATGTTGTGCCGACAGGTCGTTCAGAAAGAAACTGCTCGGTAAGACTGACATACCGGGACTTGTTTTGCTGATTGCTGGCAACAGAAAAAAGCTCTTGGAGTGCCCACCTAAGTGTTGGAGAAAGTTGGGTATCTCGTGAGAGTGGTTCTAGATCAAGCATTAACTCTTGGAAGTTGGTGAGTAACTTTGTTGTCATTTGGTTGTCGCCAACAGGATACGTAAGTAAAAAGCGTATGCCCAGTGGTCCAACCACATGTCGGATTATTTGTTGATTGGTGAGTAGAGAGTATGAGTCATAGCCAAACAAGGAAGTCGCTGTGTAACCAAAAACTGGTTTGGAGAGATGGAGTGAGTATTGTGAGTTCAGTGGAATCAGCTCTGTCATATTTCTTGGTGTCGATGTATGTGGGGCAGAGTCAGTACTTGAGTTAATAAAATCAATGCTGGTGACGCCAGCGTTATTTCCACTTTCATCCGTGAAACGAACTGAAGTATCCTGATCGCTAATACTGAGTATCAGAGGATTGGGTGTAGTCGTAGGAACAAATGTCCGCACGGAAAGGGGTTGATGTGTTTGTTGGTTTAGCAGTGTGATCTGACCAAGTGGGTCGGCGATTCGAACATCGAACGGCTCGGTACTGACCAAACCCTGTCCAACCACAAAATGTCCAGGAAGCTGAAGAATGAATGGACGATGTGCGGTGAGTTCTGCTTGAACCGTGGCGTCAATATTTTCAACAGTTTTTCGATATGCCAGTAATGGTGTTCCGTACCGATTATGACTAGCTTGGGCGACTCTGAGGGCAGCAGACCAACTAACCAGTCCTTCACCTACATATCCATCTGGTTGGTTTTGCAACCAGTGATTGAGTGAACCTGGGGTGAGAATTGTTTCATCAGGTAGGCGGCTAATACCATAGTGATTGAAAATCATGACTAATGAGGTCAGTGCACAACCCCATGCATCGATGCCGGTTTGGGTAGCCCAGGCATGGGCTGAATCATACTCATCAGTAGCCCATAAAGGGTCTGTCTGGTGAAGCTCGATTAATCCTAAGTCCTCGCTGGTGTAGGGGGTAACTACAACATTATCAATGAGAATTTCGGTGGGTGCGTCTGCTCCAGTTCCCGCCTTAAGACCAATACGTCCGTGTTGGCCAGTAAATGCTGGATCAACTTCACTAGTTATTTGAAGTCCATCGATGAACAATTGAATCTGTGATTCCTGTAACCGTAGTTCGAGATGGTATTGTTTGTTTTGTTGAAAGATAAATGGCTTGGTAACGCTCCAGACAACTTGACTGTTGCTGACGTGAACGAGTTCGTAAGCAAACTTTGAGAAATGGAACTCGTACCAGTTGTTAGTATCAAGAAAGTGAAACGAGATATTTTTATCACTTCCTCTCAAGGAAGTGAAGTCGAGTTCGTAGCGTATGTTTTGCCAATCTTCGTTCCAGTGTATGGCTTTCGGAACCAGTTCCGTGAGCGAGAATGGGTTGTTGAGTTGGGCTTTGGCGGCATCTTGTTCAATAGTCCAGTTGCTGTTCGCACCTCTCACGAGTTCCCATTTTTCTAGTCCATTACTGAAGTCATCTTGGAACAGGATTGTTCGCCCATCTACTGATCTAGGGAATAGACAGTAGGTGCACCAAAGACTGATTGCTACTGTGATGCAGGTGTGGATTCGCATATGAGATAATGGCGGTCTATGGTAAGTAGTTCACTAGTTAACTTCTATAACCGGTATCATCAAAAAAACGAGAAATACTCGTCTTTGATACGCAAAGGCAACTGTACTTATTGGTATATCCTCCAACTCTTACATAATCCAATATTGAGTTCTGCAATTAAGGGATCAGTTCTGGATGTTGGTACCGGTGTGGGTACATTGGCGTTGTACCTCAGTCAATATGCACACTCTGTAGCTGCTATTGATGTCTCGGATCGGGCAGTATCCATTGCTCGACACGCTCAACGATGTCTGGATATAAAAAACGTTGAGTTTAAAAAGACTGAATTAAAAAATAAAATAGGACAGTTTGATTTAGTAATATGTTCAGAGGTTATTGAGCATGTTGCGGATGATGCCAAACTGCTTATGCTGATGCGGAGCAACACGCGAAAGGGAGGATATCTAGTTCTCACATCACCCAGCAGGGCAAATATACTGTTTCGGTTGGGATACTACGCTCGTTTTGATACGGAGGTAGGACACCTGCGTCGCTACACTGAGCAGGAACTCACAACTCTGGTGACTGATGCTGGATACTCGGTAGTTTTAGTTCGATCAGTAGAAGGTCCGCTGCGCAACATGTTGTTTACCTCCAGATTAGGCATATTACTCAAACTTATTAAGGGACCGATTGTGCCGGCGTTTCATTGGCTTGATCAATTGAGTGCATGGCTTTTAGGTGCGAGTGATATTCAGATTATTGCGCAAGCCGTATAGGAAAAGTGTATGAGGATAGTCCATGTTTGTCGACTGTATGCACCACATATAGGCGGAGTTGAAACACACGTGGCAGCTGTGGCTCATGTGCAGGCACGACAAGGGCACCAAGTAACTATTGTAACGACTCAACACGACTCATCTTTACCGTTAGAAGAAGTTGGACTTGATGGCATTCAAATTATCCGCTTGCCTTTGGACTCCAGCGAACAAAAACTTAAGACATGGTGGTGGATGCACCAGCATTCGGTTTTGTTTCGCAACGCAAATTTTTTACATGTGCATGATATTTTTTGGTGGATATTCTTCTTATTTTTAATATATAGAGTAAATTTTTTAATTACGTTTCATGGTTGGGAAACGGTTTGGCCAGTACCGTTTTCCCATAAGCTGCATCGATGGATAGCTGCTCGATGTGCACGAATCAAAGTGCACGTGGGCAGTTGGATTCAGAAGATTTACTGGGATGTTCCCGATGCGGTCCTGTATGGTGGTGTAGACAGGGAGCTTTTTAAGCTGCCGAAGCCCAAGCTCGGTCGAACCGTGCATATCATTTTTTTAGGGAGACTTGAACATGATACCGGTGTCTTGCAGTATTTGGAGTTACTGGCGGAACTAAAGAGGCAAAGGTTGGGTTACACTATGTTGTGGGTAGGTGATGGGAGTCTGCGTGGCCGATGCGAGCAAGTAGGAACAGTGACAGGACTGACTCGGAAGGTAGTCCAACACCTTCGGGTTTCGGATATTGTTTTTGCCAGCACTTACTTATCAATGTTGCAGGCTCAGGCTGCATCTCGGCTCGTAGTAAGTATGTACTCGAATGATTTGAAAAAGAAGTATTTAGAAGCATATCCAGGTTCACAATACTGCATAATTACCGATAAACCTGATACCGGAGCTACCCAACTTCTATCGTTGTTATCAAAACCCGAACGACTACAATACATTCAAAATGAAGCGCGGCAGTTTGCCCGAACCCAAACGTGGGAATCAGTAACAGCAATTTACCAAAACTTATGGCAACAATTCGTTTAAATATTGGCAGTGGTGGTGATTATCGCTCGGGTTGGGTGAATATTGATGCGGTCGCGGCTTGTCAGCCGGATATTGTTCAGGACATCAGAAATAAGCTGCCGTTTGCAGATAGTAGCGTTGACGAGATACTGGCTCAGGATATCTTAGAACATCTCACTGCCCAGGAGCTGCCGAAAGTTTTGGAAGAAATGAGCCGCGTCCTGAAGCCCGGTGGTCAGGTGACTGCTCGGGTGCCAAACCCTGATGCTATTATTGGAGAGTTCGCTGACGATAGGGAGGTTCGCAATCAATTCCTCTATGGAAATACTGCTGAGACTGGCGTGTTTGGTGCACACAAACAAGGCTTTACGGAGATCACTTTGACAGCAGCATTTTTGAGTCAGGGTTTAGAGTTGTTGTCTCTAGAACAGATAACCACGAACTTTGTAGCCCAGTTTCGCAAGCAGCCGAGAAGTGTTGGGCAGATAAAAAAACTTGTACTAATTGTGCACACACATTCATTAGGTGGGGCGGAAGTTTTCTTGGGCGATCTGTTGCAGGCATTGCAAGTACAAGGTATTTCTAGTTCAGTCTATACCACTGGCAAGCAAGCAGCTGAATTGTTCAAGAAGCTCAATTTGCCAGTTAGCCGGCTCAACCACCACTTAGATGTCATTGGAGATTGGAAGGGCTTACTTAAGTCAATTCTATTGCTGCCGTTCTCAACACTTGAAACAATGCGAGTCCTAAAAAAAGAGAACAGTTCTGACATTATTCTCTTGTCAGGTTTTAGTGAAAAAATCTTAGTGTCGCCGATCGCATATTTTTTTCATATGCCTGTTGTTTGGATAGAGTTTGGTCCTCTTCATACAGTATTCTCGAAATTCTTTTTTTTGCCCAAGTTTTTATATCGTCTGGTCAAAGAGATTCCTGAAAAGGTGATTGTCCCCACCAAACATACACTCGATTTATTGATACCGCAGACAAGATTATCATTAGCTCGATTAACACAAATACCTTGTGGTCGCAGAATTGATAAAAAGTACCTAAAAACAAATAAAAAGAAAAAGAAGTCGAGTGCACTACGGATAATATGTGTCTCAAGGTTAGAATCGGGAAAAGGTCAGGATATTTTGATTCAAGCCATGCCAAGCGTATTGGCAGCTTTTCCATCTGCAAGACTGGATATAGTGGGTGTAGGCATGTTTCAGTTTGAACTTGAACAGCTGGTCAAAACATTGCAGTTAGAGCAGAGTGTACGATTTGTCGGTTTCGTACCGGACGCTTTAGCTGAGATACAAGCTGCGAACGTGTTAGTCTTTCCATCAATTTGGGAACTTGAAGGGTTTGGGCTGACCATCACCGAAGCAATGGCCCTAGGGACACCAGTCATCGCATTCAAGTCTGGTCCTGTACCCGAGCTCATCACTCACGAAACAGGAGTTTTGGTTGAGGAGCGTACGCCAGAAGCACTTGCGAGTGCTCTGATTTCATTGTTGAGTGATTCCGAAAGGGCAGCGCAATTGGCACGACGAGCACAGCGGCGCTTTCTCGAAAGGTTCCAGATTTCAATGATTGCCGAACAGTACACAAAGGTCTTTTCTGAAGTGTTAGTGAGGAAAGCAAGTAAAGTGTTGTTACAAATCCGTGATGGGTCTAACACCCAAAGGTGATATGACACGAAGAGTACCTGTTTCACTTGGCATTACTGTTTTAAATGAACAAGAAACGGTGCGGGAGTTATTTGTGAGCATCGCAAAGCAGCACATTGCTCCCAGCGAAGTCGTGATAGTTGATGGTTACTCGACTGACAACACATGGCAGTTATTACATGAGCTTGCCGCTGAGTACTCAAAGTTACCTGTCAGACTATTTCAACATAAAGGAACTGTCGGAGCTGGAAGAAATGCTGTCTTTTCTCATGCTCGATTTGCTTGGGTTGCAACTACTGATGCAGGTTGTGTCCTTGAACCAAGTTGGCTAGAGAGTTTGTGGGATGCTCAGCGGTCAAGCAAAGCGCTGATTGTTGCAGGATATGCCATTGGGGCTCCCAAGTCTAACTTTGAAGCGGCTGTAGTCCCTTATGTCTTAGTGATGCCAGACTCAGTAACAGACAAATTTCTTCCAGCCACCAGGTCGTCATTGATACATCGATCGGTTTGGAAGCAACTTGGTGGCTTCGCAGAGCACGTTCAGGTGAGTGAAGATTTTGCTTTTTCCCGAGCCGCTCGACACGCAAAGATTCCAATGACATTTGCACCAAAAGCGATTGTACATTGGCAACCACGTTCAAGTGTGCGAGCGTTTTGGCGGATGATCTATTGCCAAGCACGCGATGACATTCGGTTGAAAAATTGGCGTCTCAAAGTTCTTTTGGTTTGGCTTAGATATATGCTTGCAGTTGTCGTTGTGACAGGTGCTGGCATGGTTGGGGGTCTAAAAACAGCAATAGTGCTTTCTATTGGCGGCTTGTTTCTCTATGCAAGTTGGGCGATATATAAACAACTTAAGTGGGTTCCAAAGTCATGGTTTTGGTTTCCCACCTTGCAGTTCGCCGCAGATACGGCCATCATGCTTGGTTCACTTGTGGGAATTGCTTGGTACCTGAAAAATCTTAAAAAAGTTTGAGGCAGCGTTTCGACTCTAACTATCGCTCAGGGATACTTTCATCCAATCAGTAACATCACTCGCTACATTGAGTGCTGACCAGTCAGTGTTATCAACTTCAGTCACGAGCACAGCGTCGGCAGGTCCGACAAGGGTTTTGAGTTCACCTATAACGTGGGGGGAGTCTTTCTCAGACTGTACAAGCCATGCTGTATTAAGTGGTCGTGCCCAAGAAGCGAAACCCTGCAAATACTCGTACAGTTTCTCATATGATTTCTCTTCGTTTTGCAAATCGAGGATGATTAAAAGTGATTTCAGAGGAGTTTTCATGTGTCGGTTGTGCTTTTGAAGTAGTAACCAATGATAAATCCAAGCGGCCCAGAAAGTATACCAGACACAGTGATCAACATGTCCTTGTAGCCTTCAATAGAGAAGTTTCGGTAAACCGCAACACCAATGACCATAAAAATTACAGAGAAGAAACCTAGCACATACTGTGAGGCTATAACACTGCGGGTACTTTCTTTTTGTTCTTCTCGTTTATCAGAGGAAGTGATAGTGGCTGTGGCGCCAATTGGGGGGAGGTTTTGGGCTGGTTGATTTCGGTGTGATTTTCTGGGCATAGATAAATAACCTATCAAAGTATATCATAAAGCAATGTTTTTTCTGAGTCAGATCAGGAACTGAACGGTGGTTGCTTGACAAATTTCGGACGATAGCATATAGTACACGTACTATCGTACTAGTACGCTAAGCACTAGAGAGAGCGAGCTATGACGTTGATTCAATTAGCTAAAGTATTGGTTAGTCTGGAATCTGAGAATGATGTAACTAACTTCTTGCGCGGCTTATTTACACCGCAAGAAATAGTCATGATCAAACAGCGTTTAGATATTGTTAAACTCTTAAAACAAGGGGTACCCCAGCGAACCATTGCTCGCAAGCTGGGTGTCGGAATTGCAACAGTTACCCGTGGTGCTAGAGAAATTAAGCTTGGCAGGTTTAAACATGTATAAAAAACACATTTACACAAGCTCATGGTGGCGCTCCCAGTCGGAACTAGGGAGTTAGTTATTGTTGTAGCAAATTGCACAAGCAAGGAACTCCCGAAAGGGAGTTTTTTAGTATGTCAACAAATTTAAATCAATCAGAAAGTAACTATGCCAACCAAATCAGAAAACCTAGTATCAAGAATTGAAAGATACTCGCCGCAGTTAGCACTTGAAGCTCGTATCGCTCTGGCAGAATCTCAGCCAACAAGAGAGGACTTTAATGAAAGTTTTTCTATAAACAGTGGTGCCAGTAATAAATCGAAAAAAATCGAATACTCATTTGCAGTAACAAGCTTTCTGCATGAGCTACTTAGGTTTTTAGAACTTTCGAGCAGTGTTACTCCACTAATACCAGAGCAACTTGGAACCTCAATAGAAATAGTTTTGTCGCTCATCGGCCGATTAGTGTATGAAGCTCCAGATGGTTTTGGTGTTTGTGAACGCAATCCCAAAGAAGAACTTGCTCAGTTTGCACGATTGCTGCTCCATGCCCAACTCACAGCAACCCATGTTCCAGTGGTCGTCCCCGTCTGTCCAGACATGGATCAATATGTGCTTCGTGACGGTCTCGGGACCGTAATTCCTAAAGCACTCGGAGCTATTGCGACACTAAAACAGTTTTTTGCTCAAAGTGGTATTGCACCAGCCATTACTATCCACTTGGCCGATGTTGAGGGTTTTGACCCAGTCATTCTCCATAATTCAAGAGAGACTACAGCTTCTCACCGAGCAAAGACACAAATAACTTTGCAGAAAACTCGGCAAGCTATCAATGCTCTCGGTTTACATGAGGTGTCAGCGTTGATGATGAGCGATGTATTCAAACAAAAAGATCTTGACTACCTTCAACTACAAGATCGAACAGTTCGGCAACTCAACAACGCTCCTAACGTGCGTACCAGAAAAGTAATAGAAGGTTTGCTTACTGAGCGAAAGCGGCTAGGGAACTTTGATCACATCAGAGAAGAAGATCACTACGGTATTGTTACAGCCGAACTGGCAGGGTATGCCGCATATGGGGAAGTGATCGCAGGTTCTGCCATTATTCTTTCACCGGATGCTCTGTCAGCAACACCTGCATACCAGTTTTCACTTCAAGACAAGAATAAGTATAGCCCTGTCATAACCGTCCGCTCAAGACCAGCATCCAAACAGTAAATAATTAAGAAAGGAACTACATGCACACAGTCAGTAGTATTATCAGGAAGCTCGAGAGCTTCGCACTTCCCGGCTTGGCTCAATTTGACTATGTGGGATTGTTACAAGGCGACCCGTTTCAAAAAGTCAAAAAAGTTGGTCTAACTCTTGATTACAGTCTACGTGCTATCGATGCCACTATCGATGCAGGTTGCCAGCTTTTGATAACGCACCATGGGCCGACATCAATTCACTACCCATTAATCGGCAATCAGTTGGAGAAAATTGTCCGCGCAAAGAACGGACAACTGAGTATCTATCGTTCTCACTTATGTTTAGATTTCTGTCATGATGGCATCATCGCTGAGCTATGTCGGCTGATGCAGATTCCGGCTCAGCCCGTAACAACCCAGTACGAAGGGCAAACTATAACTGGTGGAGTCTACTTGGCTGAGAACTATCCGATGACGTTTGCACAGTTATCGGAGAGAATCAAAAGTCTTCGAACGAACTATTTTCGTGTCGCTGGTCTAAAAAAGCTTCGATTTAAGCGCATTGCTGTAACTTCGGGGAAAGGATTTATCAGCGAGTTTTTTGATCAGCTAATGCCAGAAGTGTATATTGCTGGTGAGTTTGAGCAGGAAGCGGTTGAGTATGCCCGTGACTTGGGCATTATGTTAGTAGAGTTATCTCACCATGCAAGTGAAGTGAGATCTTTAGAAAATGTTGCAGCAACTCTTACAGATAAGTTGGGAATTGCTGTACAATTAATTGAGTTACCAGAATCCATCGAGATTGTAAAACTTGACAACCACTGATAGCAAGTTGGTGTTACCATGAGTATATGCCTCAGAACACTCAGTCTACCGCAGCAAATAGTTCTAAGTTTCGGCGATATATCTTTAGGTCTCTGGAAGCAAAGTCGCTACGGGCGCGTCCACTGGCTACTCGATTTGCAGATGAGCTGACTGATCTTTGCAGCTCTCCTGCGTTTCTGTTTATAAACGCTTTGATTTTTATGACTTGGATCGCGGTTAATATCGGCATACTGCCAGGAATTGAGCCGTTTGATCCGTACCCATTTGGTTTCCTGACAATGGCTGTGTCATTGGAAGCAATTTTTCTCTCGATTTTTGTTTTGGTTTCGCAGAACAGAGCGGCCCAAATTGCTACATTGAGAGACGAGCTTAACTTGCGCGTAAACTTGATCGCAGAGCAGGAAATCACCAAGCTATTAAAGATGCAAGTTGAGCTACTAAAAAAGCTGCGCTTGCTCGACAAAGAGACAAAGGACGATGATGAACTGGAGTTCATGCTCAAGGATATAAGCGCAAGCTCACTCGAACAATCAATTATTGACCAACTTCAGAGAGCTGATCAGCCACTCTTCCATGCCATCAGCAAACGAGAGTTTCCGGAGATTATCCAAGCTCTGACTGGCACTAAAAAAAAGAAGTAACACTAGATCTACCTGACGGCAGCCAAAATATTTCTCCTGCTATAATTCTAAGCGCAAGTAGGCAAAAATTTGCGAACGAAGCAGACTTTTTGCGAGCTGCATTTTAACAATTGAAGAGTGTCGATGGGTTGTATCCGACAACGGTTTTTATCGATTTCAGTTTTCACTAAGGAGGTGCTTCTTATGGCACGAGACGATATGAAAGGAACAGATGACCAAGTTATAGTACCGCTCACAGCACAAGCTCTTGGTGGACTGGAAGACAAACTAGTTTATGAATCTGACTGTTCTGGGAAAGCTGGTAGGTACCAGATGTACAGTGTTGCAGACCATGTCTTAAAGGGAACTAGTGTCTACCAATTGGTGGTAGCTCGTCACCCAGCCGGGCAGCTTGGTTTGGCGATGATTGCAACACAAAAACCGCAGAATGCGCGTGTGTACAAGCAAGCACGAATCTTGCAAACACTTGAGTCAGTTGCTACTGATGTAGATCAGCAACTGAAGTTTAGCCGTGTACGAACTGCCGACTATGCCTCCTTTTTCCCTTCAGTGTTGGAGACACTGGTGGCAGAGGATGGACGAATGGGAGTTTTCTTCGGTTACCATCCATCTATCAGCAGCTACGGGCAGCTCACTCCTTTGACAATTGCGACTAAGGATGTCCGATTTGATCTGAGGACTGGAGCCTGGGTGCTCGGGAAAACGATGAAGCTGCTTCAGTTTATCCACAATTGTGGTTTCACTGTAGGATTGATGGGGGGCAGTAATATTTTGATAGAGACGGCTCTTCACGGCGTTTTTGTTCTGGACTTCACCACTGCGGAGGAACAGCCAAGTAGTAGAGACCAACGTGATGAAGTTGCCGAGGCGGCGCGTGCAGTTTGGGTTGCATGCGGTGGGAGTAGTACAACGCTTCCCCCATATGATGCTAATATAATGAGATATCAGGACCATCAGAAGTTTCTTGAATTGCTGGTCCGCATTATGCTCGGGCAGCTTAATGCGAACCAAGTGTATGAGGCAGCCTATGGGCTGTTCAAAAACATTTGGCCTCTCAAAAAAAAGCCTGATGCATACGCCGCTGTCACTGGACACAACTGGCATGAGTATGTGACATACCCTCGGTGATTTCAGCATTGGCACTGGCTCAACCCATTGATTGGAATTAGTTCTGATTAATGGCACATTGTGACACTCTTCTAAAGTTCCCCCAGGCTTATGCCA
This sequence comes from uncultured Pseudomonadales bacterium, assembly GCA_964494905.1. GTDB lineage: Bacteria > Patescibacteriota > Microgenomatia > UBA1400 > PJMF01 > CAZBMX01. Next base: position 43,370 of record CAZBTU010000004.1, read on the forward strand.
GTTTCTGACATATGCCTGGGGCCTTTCTTTCGGTAGCTGATCAGATTGACGTGATTTTTCAGCTCTTGTGACACTGCCACAAGGAAAAATTAATGTTAGTGCTACTTAGTCATTCAAAGAGAGCGCGGTGAGAAAAAATCTCACCGAGTGGCACAACTGCTGCATCAGCACCTACTTGGTACCAATGTAAAGGTTTGCCCCACAGAGTTTGAGATTCTTCTCCAGGAAGTTCGAGTTTATAGGCTGACAGAGCTACTTGATCGCTGAGTATTTTTTCGTTGTACTGCTCATTGAGCACTTGAATATTTGGGCAAAGCCACTCGAAAGAGTTAACAACCCAGTTGCGCGAAAGAGTATGACGGATGACGGTGTCTGGACATTGTGCCTGAATCACAGGAGAAAAACCAACAAATCGATCAGTCAAAGGATTATTCACTGTTCGTGCGAGGCTCAGTGTGTGCAGACTCGATATGCTGAGTGTTACAGCTGCCAATAATATCGTAACAGGTGTAATGTAGTGTGCTGCCGAAGCAGCCAACCGTGTTTTTGATGCTACTAGACTGCCAATCAGGAAAATCATGATGCCAATGACTGGAAACACAGGTGAAAGGTATCGACCGGGAATATATGGCACCGCATTATATCGCATGGCTGAGTAAAGGGAGAAAGCGCTGAATCCCATTACAGCAAGCGCAACGAGCCACAAGAGAGACATCATCGATTTTTTCCAGGAAGTATTAAAGCCAATCAACCCTAGTGTCAACCAACCGAGAACAGTCAAGCTTGCATCATAGGGGGAGATTGAAAGTAAGGATGTCATTAGCGATGCGAGGTTTGTGCCGACCGTTGATGGATCACGTACTGGGAGCCAATAACCAGTCTGGGTTTTATAAATCAACACGTACCAGCTGACCGGAATCAGACTGAGAATAGCAGATTGTACTAGTGCTGTGAGCAAAAGCCCGCGAGATTTGCCATTCTGCTTGCTGTCTTTAGGCGAAAAAAGTTGTTGGATGATTATCCCGCTCCAGAGAATAACTGCTAACAGAGCTCCTTGGTAACGGCTGAGGCTCAACATGATGGCAAAAAACGTGCTGAGTATCAGCCAGCCCACTTTTTTGCTTTCAAAAAACCGCCATTGAAGTAAGATTGTTGTCAGCAACGTGCTCATTAGCAGCGGTTCGCTTAGTGCAGATTTCCAAAGCCAGTGTTGAACTCCAGCAAGCATGACCATGCTGGCCGAAGTCAATGACATGCTACGACTCATGCCGAGATAGCTAAAGAGTGCCGCCAGAGTAAACCAACTGACCACAATACAAACAACAAGATAAAGCTGAAGACTGACAACAGGTGTAACAAACCACCGGAGTGCGGTGAGAACTAACGCCATGCCTGGTGTCCAGAGTCGATCATGCCAAAAGAAAGTTCCCACCAAACTATTATGTCCGCTGTATTCGAGATAATTATTTGTGTCACCTAAAAAAAAGAAACCTTTTGAGATGGTATAGAGATAGCAGATTATTGCAAACAGGCTGAGGAGGAAAAGCAAGTGAGATCGGCTATTCCATGCTTGATCGATAAATGAACGAAGGGGGTGAAACCTATTCACCATACACGTTTTCTAAGATGAAGTCAGATCCGAAACTCCCAGAGTCAGGCGTAAGTGGGTATCCAACACGGTCAACAGGAGTGTTCATTTTTCCTACATAAACCACATAGTCAGGGAAAATGTAACCGATATCAGGCTGATAATTACCTTCAGACTTAAGTAGTACTGAGTATGTGTACGCTCTGCTTTGTTTGCACATCAAATTTCTGTCCCAGCGACAGTCATCCTCAGGATGACATACTTCTAATAACAGCTGCGACCCAGTTCTGATCGTATAGCGAGGATTGTTGCCGAGTATGTAGGCAAATACATTCGCGATATCATCGTCGTGAAATAAAACGCCAAACGACTCATCTGCCGGAATAATTTCTTGGAGGAGTACGTCTGTTTGCCTGACTGTTTCTAACTGATGTGTTGAGACGTTCATTTGATAGTATCGGCCGCTTAAAAACGCGAGTGCCAGTACACCTGCTAAAGCTAAAGGCAGCGCTCTCTGCCACCACTGGGCAATAAAGAAAGCTGGAAGTACAAATAAGGTACTTAGATAGTACTCAAGCTTATCGCCTTTGTAGACTCGGAGCATGATGAGAATTGAGACAAAGTAGAGGAGTACCCATCGCCATTTTTTTGAAGTCAGTGCCGAGAAAGCAATCAAACCAAAACCGGTAAAGAACAGAAACCGACCAACCAATAAATTGCCGAATGTATATGCAGCTTGGTTCAGTAACACCCGCTCGGTAAACCAAGGGAGAAAGGTTGTGCCAAACGCTACTTTTGACACTCTGTCGTAATAGCGGCTGTGTTCTTGTGTGAAATATTCAATAATTGCCCTGGTGTTGTGCCAGTTTGACTGATGTTCCACCCAAAAATATGGCAAGAAGAGTACAACACTCAATATTGCTCCTGTCATCCACCACTTTAGCTGTTTAGGGTGATTTTTGATGTGGATGGCTCCAAACAGTGCTACAAATGGAACCAAGACAATGGCTTGATAATGGAGATGAATACTTATTGTGGTTGCGAGACACCCGACGACAATTGGCCACCGCTCTTTTCTCAGCAACACACGAAACCAAGCGTATGCCGCTAGTGTAGAAAAAAAAGGAATCATGTTGGGATTCCAAGCAGAGGTGGCAAACGTAGTTGGAAGCATAAAGAAAAAGTAAGCAATCGCACCTCCTAGTGCCGCACGGCGATCCATGAGCAGCTTTAGCCACAAAAACAACATGACGGGTGTTGCCGCTTCAACAAATGTGATAACCCATTGCATGATCAGCGGATTCTGGCCAGAAAGCAGAGAAAAAACGTAGTGTAATTGGTAATAGAATGGCGGAAGGTAGAAATCACCCACACTAGCTTTGGGGCCATATCCGATCAGTATTTTTCCTTGCATTGCCCAGTCTTTCATGTGAAATGCATCGCGGGCTTGGTCTTGAGAAAAGGAGATGTGGGTGGTGGAATATAACAGACGCGCGCTGAGAAACAGAATGTATAAACCCAGACAAACAAGAAGTGTTTGTTTGGTAGGACTCAGTCGGTGAAAGTGGTATTTAATGCGTTGAAGTTTAGTCATACCCATAAGAGTACTGTACTGCGAAATATTGAGTACGTCTAGACTAGTGGAATTGGGGTGCTAGATTTTACAAAATGAAATAGCTGGATTTATGATTGCGAATTTTTCAACTATTCCCAGGGACTGTCTAAATCGCTTAAGCCATTATTGAAGAGCAGACAGTGAAACGTAAACTACATACAGGATATAGATTCCAATTAATAGGAGACCTGCCCGTTTACCAATCGTCCATTTCCTCACTATCAAGATAAACAAAATGGCTACAACAGTTGCAAAAAGGAGAAAGACACTACTCAGCAAGTTGTCAGTGCCTACCGCAATACTACCACCTTTTGTCACTAGAATTATCAGCCATGGCAGACCTAAGCATACTAGAATATCAAAAATATTTGATCCCACGGCATTGCTTACTGCCATATCACCTCTTCCCTGTTTGGCCACAATTATTGAAGAAAGCAAATCAGGAATTGAAGTGCCAGCGGCGAGAACAGTCAGAGCAATAATGGTTGGGTTGATGTGAAGTATGTCACCGATCCCAATAGCTGCCTCAACCAGTAGATAACTGAGAGCTGCTAACCCAATAATGGAAAAGACAAATGTCAAAATGTAAAGATGGGGTTTTTTAGTTGGGTCAGGAATAAGATAACTGAGTAATTCCTTAGAGGTTCTGGCTAACTTGTTTTTGTTTGTCTCTGATTCAATCAAATCAATAGGGTCAACATCTTTATAGGGCAACCATTTTTTCCATTGGGTAACTACAAAAATATAGACAGAGTACATTACAACAAAAAGCACTGCCTCTGATAAGATTATTTTCCCGTCCCAGAAACTAACCAAGAGTAAGACAATGGTTATGACATAAAAAAGAGTGTCTCTGATAACCGGTTGCCATGTTAGCTTGGCACGTTTGAATGCTGCTGAGGCGCCAATGATGACTAAAATATTGAAAATTGCTGATCCTACAATCGTACCTGCGCCAATATCAGCATGATCCCCAGGTTTTAGAACAGCGAATAGTGATGTAAATAGCTCCGGAGCACTTGAACCAACAGCCATAAGCGTTGCTCCTGCCACGTCTGAGGAAAGCTTTAACTTATTCGAGATCATATCTAAAGATTTAACAAAGAAATCTTCGCAGATGACAGCTAACAAGTAAAAGGAGATGAGGAGTACAAATAGATAAACGAGCAACATAGATTCTGTAATTTTAGCATGTTTGTGGTGAGTGCTACCACTGATCACGGAATGTAGTTGTTGCGGCGGCTCGGGGGCTGTTAGAACCTGGTTCCAAATTAATCAGCCTATAGATTTTTATGTCTACAATCCAAATAGTCTGTCAAAGGTATTCATTTTTTTAGGAAGAACACTGTATAATCTCCCCTCTTCTGTTACAACTCCTTTTCAAAGCGAAAATCTGGTTGGAGCAAGAGTTGCTGTTTAACAATACAAACTTACTAAATCGTCGTATGACGCTTAGTGCATCTTGAAGTGGCTGCAGTAAGCGTCATACGGACGCACCCAACGTTCACAATTCTGAAGGAGATAATTAAGATGGAACGTCAATGCGGAAAATGCAAAGGTCAACGTGGTCGCTATCGAGAGAATCGCAACAAACCCGTCGGCTTAGCTAGCTGGTATACCAGCAGCCAAGAATGGATCAAGTGCGATGTCTGCAGTGGCAGTGGGGTAAACCCCAACTATCGGGAGAAGACATGCGAGCGGTGTTCCCGCACAATTGGCTATCACAAGGATGCTCAGTACCCACCGAAGTACTGTGCCAACTGCAAGCCAGCGGTTGCCGCTGAAAAAGAGGCAAAACAGCGTCAGCGTGAACAACAAGCTTCGATGTGGCGGGAAAAGTCCTGTCCCGGTGTACTTGGTTACTGCGGTAATACGATTAAGTACCGCACCGACTGGTCGAATATCCCAGATCTTTGTCAGAAATGCAAAGATGAAAAGAAGGCCCGACGGGATAGCTGGCTCGAGAAAGCCTGTGCTACACCGAACTGCCGTAATGTAATCAAGTACAAGAAGGAATGGGAGCATCCTCCCAGCTTCTGTGCTGACTGCAAAGCCAAGCGTGAACGCGTGAAAGGCAAACAAACGCTGGAGTCAGGTGGTATTTTACCCGGAAGTGGTCGAACCGTTGGTAATCTGGGATGTACACATGCCACCCTCAGTGGCCCTAACAGATACGGTGGACAACATGTTACCGTATATAATCGTAATCTCGGTCATCACGAACATTACAGCTATGACACTGACATTGACGGGAACTATGTGCGTGGCTCTGCACACATGACAGACGCAATGACAAAAGTCCTGCGGGATAACGGGCACACCAATTGGTAAGTTTGTAAGATTAGTTGAAGGGACAGTGAAATATCTGTCCCTTTTTTGTTTTAAAAGGGGAAATGTTTCTTAAAATACTGCATTATTTCAAACATAAAGATATCAAATTGACTACCTCCCTGATCGCTATCAATTCGCCTCACATAAAAAGCTAGTTCTGTCCCCGCATAAATTGCATCGTTAAGCTCATTTTCCTCAAATGTTTTCATATCCATTGGCAATCGATGTATCTTGAAAGAAATCGAGGATAATTCATCAGTAGAAAAGCTCCCGTCCAAAAAATCTTTGATCGCTAATAAAAAAACTTTCTTACGTTGCTCAAAATCTAATTTCTCAATATCAGTAGCACCAACTCTACTCAGATAGTACTCAGTTCTCTTTGAAGGAGCATCGGCAATTTTTATTTGTTTACCCTGGTCATCAGTAATTTTCATCAGGTAATTATACCTCATGATGCAGGATTAGAACATTCAAAAAAGATTGGTAAATAAAAATATTTAGCAAAAGAAAGAATCTGTTGAAACCACTTTGCGGAAGGGGAGGCAGCGCATTCGCGCTGCATTAGCCTGGCTCACTTCGTTCGCCATGCGGCAGGATCATGCGTTCTGCTAAATATCTACCCAACTCATACTGCCCGTTAATTCCAGCTACGCTGGATTACCGGTCAGTGCGGAAGGGGAGGGATTTACTGCTCGCACATTTTATTCGCTCCCAGTATAACCAGGCTCTCTGCCATTGGCAGATCGCTTGGTTGACTTCTCATCCGAATCTGTAACGTCTCCACATTTCTAACTTCGTTAGAATGTAGAGCCGTGCGGAAGGGGAGGGATTCGAACCCACGGGACCCTTGCGAGTCACGGTTTTCAAGACCGTTGCAATAGACCACTCTGCCACCCTTCCGTAGGAGATTGTGCAGACATATATTGTACCACTCGGTGTACTGTTCTGAGCGTTTTAAATCGTGTACACTTATTGTATGGACGACTCTAATCAACGGACAGGTATGGGCTCGAGTCAGCAAATTCCTGTTGTCACACAATCAGATCATAAACCGTTTATGCCACCAGCGGTGTCCCAGCTGCCTCCACAACCTGACCTAGATTGGTTGAGTGGAAACTCAACAACAAAAAATCAAACTACGGATTTTTTCGCACAATCTGCTCAACCAGAGGATACAGCGTCTGGAGGATCATTGACTGGGAGCGACGAAGCGCAACAAGCGACATCATTACCAACTCCGCCTGCTGGCATGCCATCACCAGAGCCTACGAGCAGCACGGCAACAGCTTCAGCCTCTGAAGTGCCTGCGGCTCCAGCAAATCCACCAGCTTCGAACCAGCCAGCTCTTCCGGTATTACCAGAGTATCAGGGTCCGCCGGCAGAAGAACTGATTTATGAATGGGCCGGTCCAAGTCGACCGTTTAAGCAGCGCAAACGCCAGTACTTCACCACCGTTTTCACCATTGCCTTGCTGATTTGTTTGATCCTGTTTTTCGCTGGGCAGTTTTTACCCATTGCGGTTGTGATTGCGGTGGCGTTTCTCTCCTACGTTATGGCTTCAATTCCACCTCAACAAGTCTTGTACAGGATTACTACATATGGTGTACGGATTGAAGACGCCATTTATGCTTGGGAAGAACTCGGCCGGTTTTGGTTTGCCGATGTGTATGGGCAGCGTGTCCTTCATGTTGAGGTTGATCGGTTTCCTTTCAAGTTAACGGTTATGGTGGTAGAACCAGCCAAGGAGGAGGAACTAACGGAGCTACTCGCAATGGTGCTGTTGCATGAACGTCCTCTGCCAACAGTCTATGAGCGGGCGGCACGTTGGTTACAGGAAAAGTTGCCCTTAGACCTGGAGTCCTAACTTTGGGTCTGGTACAATACGCCTGTTTGTCGAGCACCCGTAGCTCAGTTGGATAGAGCACCAGTTTGCGGAACTGGTGGTCGTGCGTTCGAATCGCGCCGGGTGCACTAGGATTAATAGATTGCGGTGAACAAGCAAGTTAAGTATTTAGGTTTCATCACCGAACTGTTTTTTGAGCGTTGCTCAAGGGAGAAATGAGTCCTTTGGTACGCAATGCGCGACACAGCTGTTTCCAAAGGTTATTTTTTTTAAATTCATTTTTGGGACACTGATCGTCATAAGCCCAAACTCTGAAAAACTAACACTGATATTTTGTTGTTCTAACACCTGGATGACACTTGTGATGGTAGGATCACTACTATCCTTGAGGCCAGGTGACCAGATCCTAACCTGACCTCCGGGTTTAGTGACCCCGACTACTTCACTGAAGCCTCTACCAATGTCTTCATCATCCAGACACATTGGAAAAGAAAAAGTAGACATCACAAGGTCAAAAGTATTGGCACGATAGGGAATTCTCTGTGCAACGCCTATGCGTCTTTCGTGAGCAAGGTTCTGTGTATGATCGATAGAAATAGGAATGCCAGCCACTTGGTAACTCTGGAGCTGTTCAGGACTTAAGCCGTCAGCATAGGGTTGTTGGCCCTCCACCGCAAACAGTGGATCAACGGCGCACACGCGAGCGCCGGGAAAATCAGTATCTGGTGATGTGGCTCTCAGGCCACTACCCAAATCGAGGATTGCTGTACCCTCACAATCAAACTCATCAAGCTCCAGGAGGCCTTTGGTTCTTTCCCATGATCTTTGAGTTGATGCACCTGCGACGTTTTGAATTTCTTTTAACGCAGATGGTCTCAGTTCACTTTGTTGCATAGACATACCCGTTCAGACACAGGTGCATTACGTCAGTATACATAATGACAAAACAGCACAGGAGAGTTGTACCTAACTCGATGATATACTATCACTATGCCGAAACAAACATCCAGGCGCAGATTAGTCAGAAACACCAGTGAAGCCTGGTTGGGTGGTGTCTGTGCTGGTCTGGCTGACTACTTTGATATTGACGTTGTTTTTGTTCGTCTGGTATGGGTTTTCTTGTTAATTCCTGGAGGCGTACCTGGTATCTTGCCCTATATTCTATTATGGATATTAATGCCACAGAGCAAGCTCACTAGATAAGTGTCAGTGTTTAGAAAAGAACATATACCAAAAAGTTCCCCCTCAGATGGTTTGGGCCAATCCTCTCAAGACAGAGCAAGAGTGTGGCAGGTGATGACGGAACGTGTTGATCAACTTTGTGACGGACTTGGTAAGCCAATTGATTCAGGTATTAAGGAAACAGTAGCTGCATTTAATGTTCTGGGATTTTCCACGGTTGCCTCATGTGAAGGGCATCTCAATTGGGGAATAGCAGCTCCCTGGGTTCAGTTGGAAAACTCAGAAACTCTAGAACAAAAAAAGCTGCTGAAGAAAAACCAAAAACAGTTACACTTCGCAGAAAAGCGAGAACAAGAGGGAGCTGATGAGGCAGAACTTGATAAGTTATTTAGCCAATATCACGAAACACGTCGTCAGTACGAAACCAGCAATATACTTTTTTTCAACACGGTTTTACAGCTGTTGACTGAGTTTTACGCGCAGCACAACTGCGAGTACCAAGCTACCATTATTTTGCAACAATTTGGTAGAAATGGCTGTCGTGTCATTTCAGTTGGTGCTATGGTACAGGATGTACTCCCCGAACAGGAACGAGAAAAGTGGTTAGTAATATACCGAATGGAGATGCAAGCGTTCGCTTCCTTTTTGAAACAAATTTATTTTGACGGTGAGCAGTAAATAAACACAAAAAAGTTGTAAAAAAGCCAGGCTTGTGGCCTGGCTTTCTCGTCTCAACCTAAGGAGGATTGGGTTGAGAACTACCAATAAAAAACTCTGGAGTTCCACCAACTTTGCACAAAAAAGCCGGGTGTTTTAGCACCCGGCATGGTTCCTCTGAGCAAGAGTATGTGGCTATTTTCTTTCAAACCACCCTGAAAACAGACCACAAATTCGACCTTTCTCGGGCTTCAGGCCCAAAAACTGTACACTATATGGCGTCATATAGTACAGGGTCGCCGAGTGCATCACAGTTCGGCTCAGAGCATCATCCGGTCGGACTGTCTTTTTCATGACTCGTTCATCACTGCTCTCTTCTGTAGCAACGTTGCGGTCGCACCGGAAGGTAGCAATGACTGAGCCAGGAGTAAAATTCCCGATTGGGCGTGGAAAGTCTTCTGGTTTGAGCCAGAAATGAAACGGGGTCTGAGCGACTTCACTCAGTTGCCAGCCCGTGAACATCAGTGATTGCCGAGGAGGCAACTCGAATGACTGGAAGTTTCCTAGCCAAGAGTCAACACCTACGCCCACAGGCAGACCGTCAACGATTAGACGTACCGTTGCCTGGAGTGGGGTGTGATTGAAGACCGCAATGGTAAACTGTTGGTTGGGTTCGCCTTTGACGGACACATCTCCCTCATGGCTGTATTCAGACAGAGGGGTATTGTTTACCAAGATTTGCAAAGCAAAAGCTCCATTGAGTGTATACATGGTTTTACCTCTAGTGAAATTGGGTGAGTGTTATGGCTCAATCGTGTTTCAAGGGTGATATTAACGAGCCACAGACAAATGCTAAAGTCAATCTGGTATTATACACGCCTGGCAGTGCGAGGTTACTCATTTCATGAGGGCCCTGCCTTGACTTGCGTCTAGATACGCCATGCGTATACAATATGGTGCTTGCTGTTAAGAGGTTTTGCAGTAAAAATCTGGAGAGATGCCGGAGTGGTTGAACGGCCAGGTCTCGAAAACCTTGGGGGGCAATCGCCTCACGCGGGTTCGAACCCCGCTCTCTCCGCCTATACAAAAATTCCGCTAAAATCGGTATTTTTGTATAGGTGAGTATGAGTGAGTTGTGGGTTGTAATCCTGCCGCCAGGCGACCAGAAGGGTTTGCTGTTCTATATGTACGAAGCGCCTGGCCAACACCCGAAGGGTGCGCTCTCTCCGCTCCTGCCAAAGGCAAGAACCTGCCGCTTGGCGAATAGAATGAGCCAGGCTAATGCAGCAAAGCTGCACGCTCTCTCCGCACAACACACTTGGTTGCTCCAAGACCTATCACAGATAACAAGTTAGCGTTAAAATGCACATATGCCAAATGAGAAGTATGGAGCAGGAAAAGACTGGAATGTATATGAAGATCCGGAAAACGCTTACCTTTTAATAAAAGAGGCAAAGAATCCGGGTTTGGAACCTTCCAAGTCGATGATGCAACGGTTATATTTAGGCAAGATACTGCACATTTTATTTCCCCATAACATACCAGATGTTTATTCCGTTTCTGCTGAGAAGGGGGCAAAATTAAAAGTACAAAAAATTATTCTAGATGGAGAGTCTGATGCAATTAGAAAACTCTATCAAGGTAAATCCATCACCAAGCTTACTCAGGCAGATTTAAATTTTTTCAATAGAATTAAAAAACATCCTGAATACGAAAAATTTTGTAGTACTTTAGCAACGCTTGGACTGTATATAGAAGTTGCTCCTGAAAATTTTGGATTCGATGCTGATGATCACTTATTTTATCTCGATTCTGATGTACTTGATCCTAATGAAGCACAAGTAGAAATTCCTCAGCTGATTTTAAACTTAAGACGATATATTAGTGAAATAGAGTCTGAAAAAGAAAAAGTGCAGGCATTACTTTACCTAGAATCTTTGGAAAAATTAGTGACATAAAAATAACAACTTCGAGTAATGACCAAGGCTTGATAAAATACAAAAAACTGAGGAGCTTATGCCTGAAAATTTATTCACCGCTGCCAAAGATGCGATATTAAGCGCTCGAAAATTTTCTAGAATTCGAGCCAGATATGAGTTACTTCAGTCGGAGGTTAGCGAAAAACTTAAGCAAAAATTAGAAGAGGTTGATAATCCTG
>CAZBTU010000005.1:0-25494 GCA_964494905.1 uncultured Pseudomonadales bacterium
TGATTTCTTGCGGCTTATCAGTCCTGTACACAACCAAAACTGTTTGAACAGAACCTGGGAGGTATTCTTGCCAGTCAGTTGCTGTCCAGTTATGAGGTTCAGGAATATCGCGAAAGTAGAAGGGTGGCATGCTGTAGGCATTAAATAAGCTGTTACCTTTGGTCCATTCACCGAACTGTTGTAAATCATGGGGATTATGTTTTGTAAAAAAAGCAGCAAAAATGTACGGTGTAGAAATCTCTTGCAACCCACCCCTTGGTTTCCCACTTATATAAATCCGGTCGTAGACACCTTTGTACTGTTCTAAGTATGTAAACAACTGTCTGGTTCCGGGTGCCCACTCTACCTCTAACCTCTGGTTTTCGAGCAGAAAGTAACGAGACAAAAACAAAGTAACAGAATAGCAATATATTAAAACAAGAAATGCCACAAGTAGTTTGCCTATAACGAATCGCCTACTCAATCGAAGCATTGCAACAAACCCGTATGCAGCAAGTAACAGTAGTGCAAAGTGAAAATCCAGCAATCTGTTTGTAACAGGTGCATCAATAGTAACAGCATCTGGTATAGGGGATATAATTAAGTATCCAAGTAGTAGCCACTCCCCACTTGTAAGTTTTGGAAGCTTGCGGCAAAGAACCACAATTGCAGTTAACAACGGGAAAATAAGCACGGGATACATGTTGCCAAGTTGGAGCTCAAGAAGATTGTGCCAAGGATTCACACCACCGGTGAAAAAAAGAAATTCTGGGTTATATGCTGCAACATATCCACGCACAAAACGAATCATGTGCGTATAAGGCAAGTTTACTACTGTTTGCCTCATTCGGTGTGGTAGTCCTAACAAAAAAAGTGAGTCCTGCTGTGTTTTTACCCAAACGGCTGCCTCCGTATTTGTGAATATAGTAGCGTTTTGTTTTCCAGCTGTAGCAGTTCTTGAGAGTGCAACTGCGATAAATGCAACAGCGAATAAAAGAAAAATCCCAATCCAAAATATTTTTTTTCCATAGTTTTGTTGTCTAATGTAGGTTGCTATATATCCGAGAACAACAAATGGGAAAAGCAACAATGGAACATTATATGTGAGGAAACTTAAAAGAAAGAACAATGCTGCAAGTAAAAAATACCATTGTGATTGTCTGGTTTTGAGCAAACATACCAAAGCTGCCACGTGTAATGTCAACGCCCCTATGGGCTCATACGCTGTTCTTGCTAAGAATGTATGCCATAAACTTGTTGAGACCATGATACTCGTCGTAGCAGCAATTGTTTTATCTTTAAAAAGTTCCATTGCAAGAACAGCACTTAATGGCACGAGCGCAACTGCAAGTATTGCGGTTGGAAGTCTGACAGCAAAGACAGAGAAACCAAAAAAATTAATACTGGCAGCTGTTAGATACAGAAGACCGGGTAACTTAAAATCTCCAAATGAGGCATACACCAATGGAAATGGCCCTTGCCCATGTTCATCCAAGCCAGTTTTTAAAATTGAGTAAGCATTGTACCCAATTGCGGCCTCATCACGGTGTAACTCAAACGGTAACTCCTCAAGCCTGAGCATGCGTGTTAAGGATGCAAAAGCTGTTGCAATGAGTATGAGCAATAAAACTATCCATGTGCTGCCTTTTATATTTGCTGACCTTACTTTTTGCTGCATATATGTCTATTATTCAATACTAGCTACAATCCAAATTGGTTTACTTTCTAGATCCTTTATGATGACTGGTTCCGAACCATCCTTCACATTAAGCTGAAGTTTTTCCCAGTCACTTGGACTCAGAGCTACAATAGAAGGCCGTTGCTTTATCTCATATAGTCCACGAATGAAAACAAAATTCTCAAAGGTTAAAAACTCTCCCTGATCTTTTTTGGCCGTAGCATTGGCTTCTTGGACAAGATTTGGTGACGTTTGAGTGTAGAACCAATAGTACATGGCTGGACGGCCATACTCACGAGTGATATATACCGGTAGATTTGGATCCTTTTGATGCAATGTAGCAACAGTATTGACCATTTCTTGGTAACCGAATTGCCATTCATGTGCCGAGAGTACTGGATAAACATAGAAGTAGTGAGAAGCCCAAGCGGTCGCCTGAAGTGCATATATCACACCCACAATTAAAACTGGAATCATTGTGATAAATACGCTTTTAAAGCTAAGTTTCTTTTCAAGAAATGAAACTCTACCATACTCGTAACAGTAGTATATGAGATGTGTCAGCCCCAACGCTGAAAGCACATTAAAACCAACAGACAGTGGCAGTGTTCTGAGCGCATGAGGTGTAGCTTTGGTCAGACTAGCTGGAATGGGGCTCAAAAACAGTAGCCCAAACAACAGTAAAACCCAAGGCTTAGATAATTTGCTCTTGTGTGTAAATAAAAATTGAACACCTGCGATAATAGTAAATGCGTCAATAACATACAGCTGTCCACCGTACCCACTCGAGTGACGAAGGTTCTCGTCCCCTCGGAAAAATAGAAAAACGGGATCGAAGTGTGAAAAGTATGATTGAGCCATTTCCTTGCCAAACAAAATAAACCGGTGACTAACTAATCGAGACAGAAGTGTATTTCCACTCGCTTGTCTCCAATAATTGCTTTGCTCAACAATAGCCGAATCAGAAAAAATGCTGGTTTCTGCAAACCGCTGGTTCAATTGAGAGGACCCAAGTGCTTGTGCAAAAGGAAGTATTGCTAACAGGCTAACTAAAACTAACGGCCAAAGAACAGTGAATGACGATTTTGTTGCATTGACCAAACGCTGAAGTAGCGTTAACTTCCTTTTTTTACCAAAAAACTTTGCCACCATTACTAGTCCTATTAAAAACAACCAAATTGGTACAAGGAGTCGAAAGGCATGATATGTGTATGCTGACAACCAAAGTAAGACTCCACTTCCCACTAAAATCCATTTATTTTTTTTGGTTGGTTTTGCAGATAACACGTCCGTCTGAACAATAGTTGCCACCAAAAATAACCCTGTAGCCAGTGTTACTTCCCACCCCGCTCTAGAAAATTGTATTCCCCATGGTGAGACCGCAGCCACTGCTAACCCCAATAGACCGGAAATACGTTTGCCAGTAATTTTCCAAGCAATGTACCCAGCAGAACAGAAGATCACTATCCCACTTACTACAGCTGGTAATCGAACTGCAGCTGTCTCCAACCCCAACAGTGCCAGCGACGGAAGTAAAGCGTAGAGATAGCCTGTTGGTTTCCAGTCACCAAACGACTCTGCTGCAAGAATCGGCCATGAAACACCATGGTGATCCTTCCCCGTTTTAAGTAATGAGTAGGCATCGTACCCCAAAGCCACCTCTTCCCAATAGGGTGATGGTGGAGATTGAGACAAACGAAAAGTGCGAAGGAAGACACCAAAAGACAGGACAAATGTTACTATCAAACCAAACACCAGAGCTGAGTGGTGAGCTGTTTTCATAACTGATTCAAGTATAGATAGAAACGTGGCGAACTATCGCTACCATAAATAGTTTTAAATGCTCTTTCAGTTGGCAGATTATCATTGGGTGTAGCGATGATGAGTGCATTTTTTCTATCCAAATCCGAGATGCTTAAAGTACTGCTAAACTGGTATTTTTGGAGTGAGCCACCTTGATACCAAATGGGATTTGTCTTGCGAACAAATAATGCATAGATATATGGTTGGCCATACTTGTCACTCACTAATATCGTATCCACTGGCTGATCAATGTCTACACCTTTCTCATACTGGTGAGCAATTGAAAACGCTTCAATGTACCCATCTGTAAATGCCGCGGCCGAGTTGTGTGAAAACTCATAAAAATAGTGGTTCGTATATGCTGTGAACTCCAATAAGTGCAGCAATAGAAGGGTACCAAATAGCGCTTTTCTTACGATGTCATACTCACCATGTGTCCCTCTTATTTTTTGATTAACAGGAATGCGAGCTGCCCAGGCCCACAATGCTTCGACACCATGAAGTGCCATGAATAAAAATCCTGGTATGGCTAGTAATGCTCTATTGCTATGAGGAACCTCACTTCCAATTGCAGCAGGAAGCAAGCCAAACAGTATCAGGAAGATGCTTGTACTTACACGAACGCTCCACTGGTAAGATTGCAGTTCTGACTTCAACCGCTTGGACTGAACGAATTGCCAAAGAACGTACAAGAAACCAGTTAGGACTAAAAAGTATGTTGTGGGTAACAACACTCCCCATACACCGTCACCGTGACGCAGAGATGTAGTCTGACCTAGAACGAGAAAATCAGGGTGTAGGTGTGTCAGCAAGTTTTTGAATGTAAGTCCCAGTGCTTCGATCGGGTTATTGGTCTGAGAAAAAACGGTAACCTCAGCCCTTTGCAAACCATCGGCTGAAATAGCATCCTTCCCCAAGGGGAAAAGCGTAACTGAAGCAAGTACGAGACCCAAGAATACTCCCCAACGTCTTTCCACTAGCCGTCGCCAGTGCAAGATGACTAGAATAGCGAACATTAGTGGAACCGTAATTTTACTACTATGGTACGCGTACAAACTTGCGCTTGCACTAAATGTCGATATTGTGATCCAAAAAAGCTGCCATGTGATTCTTCTATCGATAACAAATCGAAACCAGGACCAAAGCGACCAAAGAACAAGTGAAAGTGCTAGTCCTGATTCAAATGCAATTCTCGAATAATGAAAGTGCCATGGTAATGTCACTATACTGAGTGCTGCTACCGCCATCATTCCAGCTTTGTGCTTATCAAAACGCCACAATTCTAAGGTTAAAGCAATAAAACCGATCACGCCGGCTATACTACTCAGTACAAAGGGAAGCCTAACCGCAAATGGTGTCAAACCAAAAATTGCAGTGCTAAAACCATTGATGTAAATGGCGAGTGGAGCTTTGTAGTCACCAAATGAACGAAATGAGATCGGCAAACGTGTCAGCCACTCATCCCTGCGTGTGGTAAAAATAGCGTAACCATTATAGCCAATAGCAGCTTCGTCCCATGCTAAACCATGTGGAACAGACCCCAACTGATAAAAACGAAGAATCGCACCGAGGACTACGATAGAGAATGTGGACAAGATAAAGTATTTGTATTCTGTCCAAAGCTGTTTACTAAAACTGAGCCTTCTCATATTAGTTTGCAGGTGTAGCCATAAAAACCGTCACCGAGGAGTTGATTACGGTGGTGTTAAGAATATCACCAAACTGTTGCTGCCCCCACCACTCAGCTAAAAATTGTTCATTTTCAGGTTGTTCCACAACAAAAAAAATCACTTCCGGTTCAACCTGCTGGTTTGACTGAAATTTAGCGAGCAATGCCCTTTTTTCAGGTATGTATGCCGTTTCATTTGGTTTGTAGCTAAACTCAGTAGGCAATTCTTTTCCTTGGATTGCTTGCCAAAAATATAAATATTGGTATGTGTAGTCATACACTTCGGGAACGTAATGATAAGAAGCAAATGGTCTGTTAGCTGCTTGATTCCTGATAACTTCAAGTGTCTGGCGTTTCACTGGTAAAAATGAGCGTTGCTCCCTCAACTGAGCAATGTTTTCCTGTCGAAAAAAAAATAGCTGTGATGCTGCACCAAACGTAAGCAAGACTAGATAAAACCAATGGTACCAATTAGGAAGCAACCGCAGAGAGCATCCCATTAGCCACACAACAGGTGGAAGCATTCCATACAGGTACCAAACGTTAAAGTGGAGAAAAAAATAACCAATTGTTGGTATGGTTAAAAAGCAAAGCGTCAAACTGAGTGCATTAGAATACTCAACCAAGGCGCGATTACCTACATTACTTGGTTTCTTTGACCGAAAAGCGACAAACGCCAAAATTAAAATCGCCCCAACAAATAGAGCAATCATCATGTTCACAGGTTGCGAAAGTTGTGGCACTGAAGGAACCACAGCTGTCTTGGCTTCACCTAAAACGGTTTGTATGATGCTGACTACTTTTTGACCGGTAAGTGCATGGTCTTCTGGTTGAGAAAAATACTGTAGTACTGCCTTTGTCTGAATAAAATTGTGTTTTACTTCAAATGCTATCTGTGGCAACAATACAGCTAGCAAACCCAGAAAAGCCCAAACTACACTTAAAATGGTTGGTTTTATTTTTCTCAGTGCCCAGTATGCACCAAGAATAATTGGATAAAAAATTGTAAATGCAGCTGAGAAGCTAAACCCAAATCCAACAAGAGCTCCTAGTAACAACATACCAGCTCGAGTTGGTGCCTTTTTTCCAGTGTGCTTAAGAACTATGATTATCAACAACGAAATCAACGTCATTGGGAATGGGTTCCAAGCACTGGATGAAAACATGACCCAAGCTCCACCAAATGTAATCATCAAAGCCTCAAACGTTCCTAGATAGCGATACGCTAGAACCATCTGGATGAACATCAAAAAAGCCAGGCCGAATACAGGTGCGACTGGGTGCCATCCACCAACAACAGAAAACGGAGCCAGCAGATAGTACCAAAAAGGGCCAAAGTGCAGTCCTGGGATGCTTGTCCAAGGCCCCGTGAGTTTTGGTGAAAACGTCATGACCATTTCCAATGTTGCAATCATATCCTTACCATGATCAAAGGAAAAAGGAATCACACCATCGAAAATGTATAAAAAACGTACTATTAGAAAAGAAAAACTGAGCAGCAATAATCTGGGCTCAGCCAAGACTTTTATGTATCTGCTCAAAAAAAATTCAATATGTCTCCTACTCATACAAGTCCTCGACGATAGCGCTGCCAATACCAAAATGGCTGCCAAGCGAAATACTGAAGCAGCTGGGAAAAGGTCGCGTGTGTTTTGGTAAAGTGGATCGCACTTCGCCAGCTCATGCGTTCAATCTCCTGCTCCCCAAATGCTTTTTTGTTTGTTGTCTCATGCAAGTGAATGACTGAGGCATCTTTGTCGAATAAAACTTGCCAGCCCATCGCTCTTGCTCTCCATGAGAGATCAATATCTTCCCAATATGCTGGCGCATAACTTGGGTCAAACCCACCTAGTTGTTCCCAATAAGATTTTCTAAACATGCCGCTGCCTCCGCTCACCCATGCAGTTTTCCCTGTCTCCATGCTCTCATCTCTGCTGTGCATAAACAAGCCCTTTTCAAACCAAAGTCTATTTTTTCCAAATTGCATGTCAAGATTAATGCTTTGATACTCCAAACAGCCAACGGCAAAGACACGTTTGTCAGCGAACCAGTGCCTGAGAGTTGTCAAACATGAGGATTGTGGTGAAACATCGTTGTTAAGCAGACAAATGAGCGGATGCGAGGCTAGCTCCACACCTTTATTACAGGATAACCCAAAACGTAAATTCTTAGCGTTTACTAGTAACTGAACTGGTCCATTCTGTTTTCCTTTCTTCCACATACCTTTTAGGCCAGACTCAGTCAGTAGCATCGAATATCTATGTGTAACCCATGCAGCTGTGTCATCAGTACTTGCATCATCCACTATAACCAATTCATCTCCAGAACTCATGGCTGTTTCGACATCAGGAAGATGTTTAGAAAGTAAGTCCCGGCCATTAAAGCTAGGAATGATAACAGATACAGCAAGTTGATCAGATGTAGATTTTTTTGTCATTACTCACTCAGCATTTCTAATGAGGTTATCCTGAATCGATCGTTACCAAAATCCTGTGCTCTAAGTCCAGCAAGCTGTCTCATTTTTCTTTCTTGTGTGGCATCTTGAATAAATGCAGCGGTTTTTTCCACACACTCATCAATCGTGCGCCATTGCAATTTTTGCAATTCTCCACGTAAAATCTCTTTGGGGCCACCAGCACCGACCACTAAGGGGATTGCTCCAGCGGCCATTGCTTCAATGACACTGATACCAAAATGCTCAACACGCTCCGGCTGCTCATTTTCATTCAACCCAAACCCAGCTGCGTGCCAGAAGAATCTCGATCGTTTATACCATCGTTCTAGCTGCTTCCTGCTCAATGAGAAATAGAAATCGACTGGTAATCCTTCAGCACTTTTTTTAATTTCATCGACATAGCTTTTATCTTCAATTGAACCAATACAAACGAGTCGCCATTTTTTCGAGAGTTTCGGATGTTTTTCTATAAACTGACGAAAAGCTGTAATCACAATATCTTGGCGTTTCGAGTGAAGTTGCCGAAAAAAACGACCTACTGACAGAATAATCATTTCCTTCTCTGCAGAGTTATCGGATTGAAACTTTTTATAATCAACCTTTGGATAATGAACGTACTGTATATCTGTCCGCCAGTGTTTTTCCACAACTGACTTGGTAAAAACTGAGTTGGCGTTTTTTATTTGCCAGTTCATCAACTTGATTCTATTAAGCACACCATTTTGAGAGTTTGTGAACGGTATTTGGATGTGTAGATTGTTTCGCTTTGCGAGACTAAAAAATAGACTACCGTCTGTCACCGAATAAAGGTAGTCAAATTGACTCGTCCACAATAGCTTCTGAAATGGTGATGCGTCCGTCCCCAGAGGTGTTTGTATAACAGTGATATTTGAAATCGATTTGCCAAGAAAATCCTCAATTCTCGAGCGAAGTTCTTTTTGCTGTTTTGCAAATGACTGGTCATTCGATGTGCTGCTGACAGCTAAGCAAACATTGTTAGCTTCGGCAGCAACCAAAGCAAAGTCAAGAAGCTGCTTTTCACCACCTCCCATGTGCCCTGAGGAAAGGTAGGGGGAGTACAAAGCAACTTTCATTTCGACTTCCACTGGGCTTCAATCTCCTGTTCAATCTGGGTGTATCGCTCAGTAAGCGATGGCTTCTGCTGAAGCTCCCAAACCTGAACATACACAATCATTCTATTCCAGGCTTGTATCATTGCCTCAATCAACCCTTCAGTGCCATCTTTGTATCCTCCCTTAAAAATAGCTCTCCTAAGGAACTCCATGAATCCTTTTCTCAACATTGTCCATATTGTGACTGGCTTTGCATTAGCTTTATATATCGCTTGAGCTTCAAGAGGTGTCCAACCGGCTGTTTTTAATAGTCCGCTCACCGTATTTCTGTGTGTGAGATGCACGAGTGGTGTCTTGAGTACTCCAAGTGCGCCAGTAAACTCTGGGCTTTCATGAATAGCGCCTTTCCAACCCTTGAGTGACTGACGCTTAAACACCCTGATTACAAACTCATCGCCCCAGCCACCGTGTAGGAATTGCTTACCGAAAAAAATGTTGGCTCTAGGAAGTTGGAGTGCAGCCTCCTTGTCCATTTCCATGTGAACTGCGATTTCGCGAGCAAGCATTGGTAGCACTCGTTCATCTGCATCAATGTACAGCACCCACTCTGCTTGAGTGTGCTTAATTACTTCTTCTCTTAGTCTTGCAAAGGAGGAGTGACTAAAATGAATCACACGTGCAGAGAACTGCTCTGCAATTAAAGCCGTGTTATCAGTTGAACCATTATCTAAAACTACTATCTCGTCGCACCATCCAAGACAAGACAGACAACCTGCTAGCATTGTCGCTTCGTTCTTTGCAATAACAAGTGCGGCAATTTTTTTTACTTGTGTGACATTATCAGAGCCCAGTTTCTTTGCCATATTTCTGTATTATTGCATGAAAAATCCCTGTTTGTTCAGCCGAAGTTCCTTTAAACAGACGCGATAGTGCCCATGAAAGCAAAGTTACTCTGACTCTCCAGCTACCATATTGCCAAAAGAATAAGAACCTGTTCCTAGTCTGATAATAAACATGCAAACTAGATCCAGGGCCACCTGTAGATCCTGCGTTATAGTGCCAAACTTCGGCACTAGCGCACAGTGCAATTTGATATCCAGCATCTTGAATTCGTTGACTTAGGTCCACATCTTCCAAATACAGAAAGTACCGGTCATCAAAACCACTTACTTTCTCCAGCACTTCTCGCCTGAGCATTACGCAACAGCCTGTGGCAAAATCTTCATCCAATGAATCAACAATCTGTCCCTGATTAACTTCATCAATATGCTTGTGGAATGCATGTAAATTTCTCAGGTCAATACTTCCTCCTGCATACCAAACAATGTTTCCCCTCTGTGAAGGTTCATAACTTTCTTTGTGATATTCAGACCCAGCTGCAAAGTAAATCAGAGGACACGCGGCTCCAACTCTAGGGTGTTCATCCATGAAGATTGTTAACTGCTTTAGAAAATTTGATTCGACTTTAGTGTCACTGTTCAGTAAGCAAACGTACTCAGAGTTAAATCGTTCAATTGCATAGTAAATTCCAAGATTATTTCCACCCGTGAAACCCAAGTTTGATTCACTTCTTACGAGTTGAACCCCTCTTTTTTGCTCGGAGGGGAAAAGTGCAAATGGCTCTCTGGAACCGTTGTCAACGACAACTACATCGTATTTCTGTTTTTTTAGCTGTAAGCGAGCAAGAGAACCTAAACAGCGATGTGTTTCTTGCGGGGTGTTGTAATGTAGAACAATAATTGAAATGTGTGTCACGATAATGTGTTGTGTAGATGCTATAGTATACACTCGTTAAAATTGTAGTTTTCGCCTTAATCGCCACCAATAACGATACAATCCATTTGATTGCCGCACTTCTTGATCTGCTAACCAATATGCCAATTCTGATCGCAATTGATAGAGAGAGTTGCGAGTTGTCTGGTCAAACGGTTTTTGCTCGAAGCCAGTGGCCTCCCAAACTTTGAGTATTCGAGTAACCTCAGAAAATGATTGTAACAACGACAACGCAATTCCATGATTACCATCTTTATACCCATCTTGTGCAAATAGTCTACTCAAGAGCTCTCTCTGAAAAGCGGTAAAAACCGTCGAAAAACTCATTGTCTTCTTAGTTTTTGGGAGTGCTTGCGCTTGAATTGTGGTATATCGATTCATTCTGTCCAAAAATTCGGATATAGAATTATAGTGGCGATGCACGATTGCAAACTCTGAATCGACTGCTAGTTTGGCCGAAGACCCCTTAACATTTGGTTTTGCATGTATTGCCGACGGCCAAGTAACCGAACCTTTTTTGAAAAATCGTAACTGATAATCTGGCCACCAACCCGAGTGAACCATCCATTTTCGAAAAATAATATTTTGACGTGGTATCTCATAGGCTACCACCTCACTGTTGTGCTCACTTCGGGCAATTTCAGTGAGTTTATCAGCCAGGGATGACGGGATTGTTTCATCTGCATCGAGCACTAATACCCAGTCGTACTTTGCTTTTTCAATCGCAAACTCTCGAGCTGGCTCTACGTAATGGACGTCTTTATGAAAAAAAACTCGTGCACCAAGCCCTTTAGCTATTTCTGCCGTTCCGTCAATACTATACATGTCAACGACAACAACTTCATCAGCAAAAGCAATAGATGCTATGGCACTTGATATTGTCGCGGAAGCATTTTTTGTATTAATGACAACGCTAATTGGCATGAGGTTAAGCTTTTATTTTTTTTAACAACAAGCTCCTATACTCTTGCTTGAACTGTGACCAACCAATGAGAAGGAAAACCAGTGCATATAGACCTGTAAGACTTATCATACCACCAAACAGCCATGCAAAGCTTTCCTTCCACCAAACATTACCAATTATTCCAATGACCAGCATAATGGTGGCAGCTATAGTTTGTTTGCCGACATGTTGCCAAAAACGAATTGGTGCCTCTCGCTGTGCAAGTAAAACAGTAACAACAGATGAACAACTAATAATAAACGCAGAAAACGCTACTCCCGTGAAGCCCCAAGCCCACAAAGCCAGAGGAGTCAGTATCCATGTTAAGGATGTCCACATTACCATGAGCTTCAAAGTAGTATGAATCTTACCAATTGCATTAAATGTATTCGTTAACGGTGTTGAAAGTGCACTCCAGAAAACACTGAGTGTAAACCAAATGAACGTCCAGAGCGCTGGTTGCCATTTTGCATAGGATGGCACAAGTGCTACTACTGGTTCTATAAATACCACCATACCTACCAGTACTGGAAAAATGCACAGACTGATGAAATAGAGTGCTTTTTCAATGGCCCTCCCAAGCAATTTCCGATCGTGCTGAAGTCTTGAGAATGTAGGAAACGTAACTGCCATGACATTCTGGACTGTAAGGGAATAGGGATACATTGACCAGTTCTTTGACCACTGTACATAACCGAATTCACGCAGTGGCATAACCAACCCTAAAGCTAAAAAGAAGAGCTGATCCTTCACTCTAGCTAAAAAGTCATTGAGCTGAAACTTGAATCCAAATCCAAACAACTGCCGCAACGCTGTCCTTTCAATTTGAAAGCCTACTCGCCACGGAGCAACTACGAGCATTACCGCTGTTCCTGCAAGCGAACGGGCAAAAATTGCGTAAGCATATGAAAGTGCTCCTAGGCCTCTCCAAGCTAACAGAATTAAAACAAGGTGAAAAAGTATCTGCTCCACTATTTGGGGAATCACTAGTTTAGAGAACTCTAGTTCCCTCTCAAGCAAAACAGAAGAAACAGTTTTTAAACTTGCCAATGGAAATGAGATTGCGAGTGCAAGCAAAATCCAGTTGCCTTGAGCTCCAACTTTACTGGTTACAAACCCTGATGCAACAAGCCCCAAAACAAGCAAGACAATCACCCAAGAAAGTATTTGCTGAACTGTGAACGCAGTTCTATATTCACTGAGACTTGGATTTTCTCTCTTTTGAATCAGTGCAGCTGCTAGACCAATGTCTGAAACAAAAGTCAACAATCCTATTATTTGTATAACAAAGCCATATACACCAAAATCTTCCGGTTCTAAAAGTGCGCTAAGAATGATTGCAGAAACAAAGCCCAGTCCTTGTAGGAATATACTCCTCATGAAATAAGAAAGTGCCCCAGAAATTGATTTTTGCTTTATATGCTCGACAGCTGAATCGCTAAGGGGACTAACTTGTTGGGATGACTTGAGAGTAGACATGGCAAAAATACCCTACAACTTCTTTTTCTGAGACGGCCATTGTTGAGCGCTTGCATAATATAAAAGTGTCAAGAGCGATACAACACTCATAATGTTTGCCAGCCTACGAACCCGTGACTCAGCGAAGAAAACGCCAACTATATGATCACCTTCAGGTAATCTTGCATTAATTAATCCCTGGTCGCTTGGTTCTAGTACAGCTGGTACGCCATCGATCTCTATCCTCCACCCTGGAAAGTAAGCAATGTTAAAAGTGATTGTGTCCTGGTATTCCAGACTCAAGTTCAACAATTTTTCCTGAGGTCTATCTACGATTATCTCAACTTTTCTCAACGAGTCAGTTTGAGATATAAGCGGTGGATTGGGTACAAGTTCAGCCGTGTTTAATCCAGAGGGGATGTAGTCCGGTAGTACTCCGCTCATTTCTGTTCTGATTCTTGTACTATCAGTGTAGTAAAGTGCCTCGGCGTTGTCCAAGTAACTTTCAGGACGAAAGTAAGCCATGTTAAAGAATGTGAAAATAAGAATAACGCCCATTACAAAACCCCTTGCAAGTTTGTTTTTAATAAAAGTGGTTGACGCTCCAGCAACTAAAGCAACAAATACTGTGGCAACACTTAACCATCGCCAAGGAAACTGAAAGTACTTGAAAAAGCTCACATACTCCCAAATTGGAGCTGCGTGACTCAAACTTAGTGCTAGCGTTGCCACCAAACAGAAAAACGAGAAAAACAGTGCACTATACCTCATGCTAGGTTGTCGAGATACACCCTTCTTCAAAAAGTAAAATGCAGAAAGCACTCCCAACGCCAGTCCCATCAGTTGTCCCCAGCCGAGAAAAAAAGACAGGCCATCATCAGGGCCCCACTGGGAACCCCCATAACCCCAAAGTGGTGAAAATAACTGTCGAATATACAGAAAGTGCAAACGAAAATCAAAGTAACCTGTTAGTATTGTAGCATCAAGCTTTGTGTGCTGTTTTTCCAAAAGTGCTGGTAGTAAATACCAGCTCGCACAACCGGCACCAAGAACATAGCCAGCTAAAAGACTACCAACTCTTTGTGAGACATCTGCAATCTTTTTTTGTTGCTGGTAGCCCATCACAACAAGCATTCCAACTGTCCATAAGAAAGTGAAAGGTAAAGCCATGAGAGCTACCAGGTTGTGGCTCAACAGTATACCCGTAACAGAAAGCACCAAGAGTATAAATCCACCCTTTTTTTGTGTAACTCGCAAGCCGGCATACATAATCCATGGTATCCAAAGCATTCCCCAAGCCTCACTCAGAGCACCTCTTACGAATAAGTTGAGCGCTCTATATGGTGCGAGTGTTGCTGTCGCAGCCACTATCACCCCACCAGCTCTGCCGAAGAGTAACCTTCCCAAACGATATCCACCCCAGGCTGTGCCGATGCTTGTGAGTAAAATCAAGAGCTTTATAGAAGCAATAGCCGAAAATCCAAACAAAAAAAATATGCCACCAATTACATAGGGCAAAGGTGCGTAGAAATTAAATAAGGGCATGCCATACCCATAACCAAAGTTCTCACTCCACCGAGGGGGAATATGTGCTGCCTGTAAGCTCCTACTCATTTCAACAATTCGCGCAGCATGAACATAGTCATGAGCCCGATAAAAACCTGGTTTGAATAACGACCATATCGTCCCAAGTACGATGATGGAAAGCAAACTAACTATGAGCCATTTACTATGCATATTTCTGCTATTGTAGCGTACTGTAGTGGTACGTTATATAGTGTTCGCGCTCAACTCATACTATAATGTAGCCTATGACCAGGTCGGAACAACCCAATTCCTTACTGCTACTCTTTTCAGTTGCTACGCTGCTTACTCTGGCATTTGTTTTCATATTTCTAGGGAGCACTTTTTTCGCAGCTGCAAGCTTGGCATATGTTCAAACAACTTCACTTGTAGAGAAGTTGGGATACTCAGTACCCCAACTTGTTGCACAAACACAAGCTGGCTTATCTAATCCACCTCTTGTTGATCATGCTGGTCATAAAAACTTCTTGCTCTTGGGACTCGATACTTTAGAAAGCAGAACGGACAGCAAACCACTAACTGATACTGTTTTGCTTTTGTCACTCGATACCTCAGAGAATACGGTAAACATGTTGTCTTTTCCACGAGACTTGTGGAGTGACTCATACAAATCAAAAATTAATGCCTTGTACGCTGAAGCTATTGACCAAGGACTACAACCGAATTATTACATTGAAGACGAAATAGAACGTCTTGGTGATCTCAATATTCACCATACGGTTGTCATTACCATGGATATGGTTGGCACATTAATAGACAGCTTGGGTGGAGTAACTATTGATGTCCAAGAACCGTTCACAGACCCACTCTTCCCTCGCAGTGATGTTGATGTCACCAAAGAAACTGATCCGTCAATACTGTATGAGACCATTTCGTTCGAAGCTGGTGTGCAACACATGAATGGTGAGAGAGCTCTTAAATACTTGAGAAGCAGACACGCGTCTGGCAAACAAGGTAGTGATCTTGCACGATCAATCAGACAACAACAAGTGCTTTCCGCTGTTTTCGCACACGCATCAAATCCGACTACACTGCTCAACGAAACAACAATCTTAACATTAGGCAGACAGTATCGCCAAATTATTGAACCAACACTGCCTATTTCAGAACTTGTTTCGACTTCTTACTCAATGGTAAACAATGCACATCCAATTACCTTTCAATCTAACAGCCTACCAATTTATCCCGACATTCCCAGTGGTGTCTTGTACCATCCACAAGAGTATCTGTATCAAGGGCAATGGGTCTATACTATTCGTGACAAAAGCGAGTTCTCAAAAACTGTAAAACAACTACTTGGATATTCAGAAACAAATACTCCTGATGTTAGGAAAGAGTAAAACCCTATTTTAAGTAAATATATGCAAAATAAAAAAGAACGACCATTACCACTTTCTGCACGGCTCGTTGTTGCGGTCCTCACACTTCTTGTTGTTGTGCTTGCAATTTCCGCTGGCTACTACCAAGCTTTATATCTAGCTGAGCAAAAGCGATCAAGTTTTCTCAAGAATTATATTGAACAAGCAAATGATGATAATTCCCTTGGGCAGCCTGGAGATAATCTGCTTAATAAAGAGAAATAAGACTATGCTTGCTATTTTACACATTGGCTGCCTATAATCATGACTTACATACAGACCAATTAGTCCTGCTGATACACATATGAAACACGAACGAAAAACCTTGCTAGTGACAGGAGGAGCTGGATTCATTGGTGCCAACTTCATTTTGTTTTGGCTTAAAAAGTATCCAGAGGACACAATTATTAATCTAGATGCGTTGACATACGCAGGGAATCTAGAAAACCTCCGATCAGTCCAATCTCAAGCAAACTATAAATTTATACACGGATCAATAAATAATATAGAACTAATCAATCAGATCATGCCTGATGTTGATTGGGTAGTTCACTTTGCAGCCGAATCACACGTCGACCGTTCAATCACTGATCCAAGTTTGTTTCTTGAGACTAATGTGATAGGAACACATACACTTCTGAAAGCTGCGCTCAAACACAAAGTTTCCCGGTTTCACCATGTATCCACAGATGAAGTGTTTGGAAGCCTGCCACTCAACTCACCAGAGCAGTTCACAGAAGAAACCGCTTATGATCCCAGAAGTCCATACTCTGCAAGTAAAGCGAGCTCAGATCATTTGGTTCGTGCGTATGGGGAAACATTTGGGCTAGCCTACACTATAACAAACTGCTCGAATAACTACGGTCCATATCAGTTCCCAGAGAAACTTATTCCTCTTGCCATCACTAACTTAATTGAACAAAAACCTATTCCAATTTACGGAGATGGGAAACAAGTTCGAGACTGGCTGTTTGTTTTTGACCATTGTTCGGCTATTGAAGCAGTTTTGAATCGAGGTAAGACTTCGGAAACTTACTTAGTTGGTGGTTTAACTGAAGACGTACCAAATATTGACGTGGCTCAAATGATTCTAAAAGCATTCAACCAATCGGATGCCTATCTCGAACATGTGCCCGATAGGGCAGGTCACGATCGCAGGTATAGTGTGAATTGGAGTAAAATCAAAGAAGAACTTGGTTGGAAACCAACAGTCAGTTTTGAAGAAGGACTGTCACAAACCATTGCTTGGTACTCAGATAATCAAGATTGGTGGCAACCACTTAAGTATCGAGAGAATTCATACTTTGCAAACAACTATGGTACACGCTCATCCCAAGTCCCCAGAGACTGAAGGAAAGGACACTCGTAATGCAGGTTCACAGCAAATACAAAGATCAAATCACTACCCAACAATACACAAAACAAACGGCTATTGCCGATGTCGAAGTAGTTGATGGCAAGTTATTTAATGATGACAGTGGCAATTTTGCCGAGCTCCTCAGACTTAATGAGCAACAGGAAGTTGAGGGACTGACACGACCATTTATCGTTAAGCAGCTGAGTTTATCTGTCATGGTACCTGGAACGATAAAAGCCTACCACGTTCACAATAATCAAGATGATTTGTGGTTCGTTTCACCTTTTGACAGAGTGCTCGTCAACTTGCACGATTTGAGAGAGGACTCGGCAACTTTTGATACGCACATGAGGTTAGTTCTTGGGTCAGGTAAGCACACAATGCTGAGAATTCCAGCAGGCGTTGCGCATGGCGCTGCAAATATCTACGAGCGACCAATGACCCTGATTTACGCCACCAGCCAACAGTTTAATTCAGAAAATCCGGACGAGCACCGACTACCTTGGGATATTTTTGGATCGCAGTTGTGGGATTTAACCAAAGGCTGATCTGTTCTCATGAAACCCTCACTACTCATAACTGGAAGTAATGGCCTGGTAGGCTCTCAATTTATAACTCAATTTGCCAGTTCATATCACTTTGTAAACCTTGATTATTCTAATAAAGATAACCCTGTTGACATCACCAATAAAGCCGCTGTCTTTAAAGCTCTGGAGCAAAGTACTGCTGAGGCTATAATTCACTGTGCCGCTTTTACGAATGTCACCGAGGCATGGAAGCAAGAAGGTGACAAAAAAGGCCCAGCCTATCAAGTTAATGTCGAAGGTACTGCTAATATTGTTGAGGCCGCCTCACAAACAAACAAGCACCTCATCCATATCTCAACTGCTTATGTCTTTGATGGTAGTTTTCCAGATCTTTATCAAGAAACAGATACGCCAAACCCAATCGAGTGGTACGGGTACACAAAAGCAGAAGCTGAACGAGTTATTCAAGAAAACTCAACGTCTTGGACCATCTTTCGAATCGACCAACCTTTCCGCACTTTAGCATTTGAGCGCCTTGACTCTCTTATGAGAATCATTACCGGTTTACAAGCAGGCACACTTCCACCTCAGTTCGTTGATCATACCTTTGGTCCAACATTTCTGGATGACTTCTCCCGAGTTCTTGATTGGGCTGTACACACTAAGCCTGCAGGCATATACCATGGCACCAGTGGCGAACAGTGGTCTGACTTCGACTTTGCACAATTAGCAAGTGAAGCGCTTGGCTTGTCAGGTGCGATCCCAAAGGGCACTTTGGAGGAATACTTAAAAACCACCAATAGACCGTATCAAAAAAACACGGCACTCAGCACTGAAAAACTTTGCAAGGGGCTACCTTTCAAACTGCACGACGTCAAGTCTGCGGTCAAATCAGTCGTTACTTCGATATCTCAGTAGCTTTTTCAGCTTGTGATTTCTGTTCAGAGCGCCACTGCTCAATAGCGGCATGATCGCCTGTTAATAGCACTGGTGGAACTGAATAGTTCTTGTAGACTGCTGGGCGAGT
Organism: uncultured Pseudomonadales bacterium; assembly: GCA_964494905.1. GTDB lineage: Bacteria > Patescibacteriota > Microgenomatia > UBA1400 > PJMF01 > CAZBMX01. The sequence continues at coordinate 18,685 of CAZBTU010000005.1, forward strand.
GTATTGGGGAAAACCAAGTTGTCCAATTGTCCCATGAGACTCATTTGCGGTGCTCTGCTCGTTCCCCAAAACCCCTGGCAGTAGGCGAATCACGCTTTCTACCATGACAAGTGCTGCAACCTCTCCACCAGTCAGTACATAATCACCAACTCTTATTTCTGCATCCACAAGATGTTCAGCAACTCTCTCATCAACGCCCTCGTAATGTCCACAAATAATTGTTAAGACATCAAACTCTTTGTAATTTGCCGCTGTTTCTTGAGAAAAAAGCGTTCCTTTAGCAGAAGTTAAAATTACTAAGTGTCTCTGCCCTACGCCAACTTTCGAGCGAACAAACTCCAATGCGCGATCGATTGGTTCAATCTTCATCACCATCCCAGGACCACCACCGAATGGACGATCATCTGTCACCTTGTGCTTATCGGTAGCAAAGTCGCGTATATTCACGCAGTTAATCTCGATTTTTTTATTTTCTTGCGCCCGCCGAAGGATAGAAGTACTCAACGGGGAGGAAAAATACTCTGGAAACAAAGTTAGTAGGTTGATCAGCACGCTTAGATTATATATGATATCTGGCATATGCCACAAACACTGAGTAGTGGCCCAACACTCACAAACATAACCTACACGGGCAGGGTGATAGTTAAGTACGGACTTGTTGTGCTGGTCCTCTTGATGGTAGGGCGAGTGACTTTAAATGCCATGGTTGCTTACTGGAAAGCAACTCACCCACCTCCACCTCCGCCACCGACAGTTGGCTTTGGTAAGTTGCCAACTTTGCAATTTCCTGACCAATCGGAGGGTGATTCACCTGCTGAGTATCGTTTAGAAACCCCAACTGGAAGTCTCCCTGATTACGGAGACAGAGCCAAGGTGTTTTTTGTTCCTAAAGCTATTCCGAACCTCCTTGCTGACCAACGTGCAAAAAGTTTGGCTGCTACCTATGGATTTGTTTTTGAACCAACAGTACTAGGCACAGAACTATACCGCTTTAAAAAAACGCAGCCAATTGAATCAACTCTCGACCTTAACACGAGGACGCTGCACTTTACGCTGAATACGGACTTTCTCAGTAGACCTGAGCTGTTAGCCAATAAAACCCTACCGAATAACTTCCAAGCGGTCGAAATGGTAAAGAACTTTCTTAAGTCAACAGAACTGTTGCCAAGTGACGTTGCTACTTCTGCAGGTGAAGTCGTGTACCTTAGATCACTTGGAGGTGAACTTGAGGAAGCCGTATCATTATCCGACGCAGATTTTATACAAGTTGACCTCAACAGAACCCCAATCGATAACAATTTCCGTGTATATACACCGAAGGGGTATCAAGGTGCCATCAGTGCGATCATAACGGGCAATCTACAAGGTGCTGGTAACATTGTTCAGCTTGAGTATGCTTATAACACTGTTGATTACACTCAGGTGCATACGTATCCACTCCGCTCTGCACGGACCGCATGGCAGGTGCTTCAAGCTGGCGAGGGATACATCGCACAACCAGGTGAATCAGATGTCGCTGTTATACGTTCAGTCTCAATGGCATATTATGATGACACGGAGGAACAAGAATACTTACAACCGATCTATGTATTTGAGAATCCCGATGATGGCTTTTTAGCCTTTGTTAGTGCGCTGGACACAACTTTTGTGCAAAATAGTCCTACCCAATAGCGTATAATGCACGAGCAATGAATCCGACAAAAACATCACAACCTGTGACAGTAAGAACGCGTATGGCACCCAGTCCCACAGGGGAGTACCATGTCGGTCACATCGCTACACTTCTCAAGAATTACGCGTATGCCAAAAAGCATAATGGCCAATTTATACTCCGTATAGAAGACACTGACCAGAACCGAAAAGTTGAAGGTGCCGTTGAACGGATAATGAGTGTCATTAAGGCTTATGGACTTGACTGGGATGAAGGACCAGACAAGGAGGGACCATTTGGACCATATACTCAATCTGAGCGCCTGCCTCTTTATAAAGAGAAAAGTCTTGAGCTTGTGAGTAAAGGAAAAGCCTATTACTGCGTTTGTTCAAGCGAACGGCTCACTAAGCTAAGAGAAGAACAAACGGCCAAAAAGATTCCTCCCAAGTATGACCAGCACTGCCTCGGTAAGCAAGAAGAAATTCAACAAGCAATCAAGCAAGGCGCTCCATATGTCATTCGCTTGAAAACGCCACAAGCAACTACGATCACATTTACTGATATGGTGAGAGGTGATATTTCTGTCCAATCCGAGGTTGTAGACGATCAAGTACTTCTTAAGTCTGACGGTTTTCCAACCTACCATCTTGCCGTTGTTGTCGATGACCACCTAATGAACATCACCCATATTATGCGCGGTGAGGAGTGGATAAGCTCAACTCCAAAGCACGTGCTACTATATCAAGCCTTTGGTTGGCCAATGCCCCAATACGCTCACATTCCTGTTTTCTTAAATCCAGACGGTAAGGGCAAAATGAGCAAACGACGTGGAACTGTTGCAGCCCAATCGTTCCTTGATCAAGGTTATTTGCCAGAGGCACTTCTAAACTTTTTTATGATTCTTGGTTGGACACCCAAGGACCAACGCGAGATTCTGACATTAAAGGAGTATATCAATGAGTTTGAACCGACCGAAATAAGCCCAAAATCCGTAGTGTTTGACCTCAAGAAACTCGATTGGATCAACGGCGTATACATTCGATCGCTGTCTTTGACTGAGCTTAAAAAAAGACTCGTTCCCTTTTTACCCGATTGGTTCGAACACGATCGCATTGATGAAATACTGCCGCTTATCTCTGAACGATTGGTAAAACTTTCAGATGTCGCAGAACTAACTAGCTTTTTCTTTGTTACTCCTGATGTGGACACAAAATTGCTGACTGCAAAATCAACACCGGACGTAGTTAAAACTCAATTAACACAAACGTTGGCAGAGCTCGAACAAACACCTGAGTGGGATGACACAACAATTGAACAAGCAATTCGGGGCCTCCAGCAGCAGAATGAGTGGAAAACGAGTCAATATTTCATGATGCTCAGGATTGCTATTACCGGTCGTTCAGCTACACCGCCACTATTCGAAACAATAGCCAATATACCAAAAGCTGAAATCATCAAGAGACTGGCAGCGGCTACAACTCATCTAGATAAGAGCACCTAACTTGCAATTGGTATGACATCTGCCCAAGACATCCAACAAGCTATCAGTGAAAAAATTGAATCTGCCGCAAAACAATTGCTTGAGCATTTTCCCGAGGCGCAAACCTGGCACGACAAGTACGAATCCACCCATACCTTATCACCACACCAGGTTAGCAGTACATCAGTTAGGGCACAAGTTGAGCTTAAGCTTAAACAAGAAAGAACCGTATCTGAGTACCTGGAACAAATTTCAATTGATGAGTACCAAAGCGTCATTTTGAAACTTGAAAGCATGCTGAATGAGCCAATCTCTTCACTCAATGACCAGGCTAGGTTATACCTAGAACAACAACTGAGTGATTTACTCGGGTTTACTGTAAGCACAGAACTGGATGGGCAAGTTTTACCCACCATAGTGGGAGTTGTGGAGGCACGTCCACACACCAAAAGATTTCCTACAGACACACTTTCCTTGCACGAGCGCCACAAAGAAGCAGGGCTTGCACAGTATCGCTCAGCGTTCGGCTGGTTCAGTCCTCAACCACCACTCTCAGAACAAGCTGAACACTATGAACGATACTCACTTGGACTTCCACTCTATGCACTGCCGGAATGGGGAACACGTGCCGAACAAGTGAAAACATGGTTCCGAAACAGAAAAGTCATTTGTATCAACCCTAAAGCTAAGCGTTTTGTTGTTGCAGCTGTTTCAGATATATCTACGCCTTCAATCAAGTATCAGTTCTCGGCATCCCCAGAATTATCCCGAGATATTGCGTGCTGGCAACCAGGACAACAAGGTAAAATCATAGTTCTCTTTGTCGATGACGAATCTGATACCATACCACTTGGCACAGTACAGTTGCCCTTCGCACATTATGAATGAAACTACTTCGAAACAGTTAGCATTACCGATTCGTTACTACTCTTCAGTTCTTGACAACGATCTCTATGCTGAAGCTTGCTCAAAAGTGCCAACTGAAAAAATGAAGGACTTTCAAACTAGCCTCATTAAACTGCTTGACTACGTGGCCTTATATACAATTCTCGACTCACTTTCAACAATAGAAAAACGTGATGTATTATTGAAACAATATCCGCAACACTACACAAGTTCAGCGCTGCTTGCTAATCTCTCCATTCCAGCAGCAACACAACAACTCCTGCAGGAAAAACTTGAACGTGTGTTGCTTAGCTTTACCTGAAAATTGTATACTAACACTATCACTATGATTCTAGTTTCAATAATGGTTGGCTCCCGCTATCCAGTTAACAGAAAAAAACTTCGTTTAACTGCTGAGCGTATTTTGAGTGAACACAACATCGACCACGCCCAGCTCGATATATCAGTTGTTGGCACCAGAAAAATCAAGGTTTTAAATGAGTCACAGCTTAAGCACAATGGCACAACCGACGTACTCTCCTTCCCTCAACATGAAAAAAATAAACTTGAAGATTTTCCAATGCCGCCAGGATTTCCCCCACACCTTGGCGACATTGTTATTAGTTTTCCTGAAGCCGTAGCCTCAGCCAAACGCTATGGAAAACTTGTAGATGATCAAATCTGTTTTTATTTAGAACACGGACTTATGCACCTATTGGGGTATCATCACGAGTAAAAGATTAGATTAATTATGTCTTGGAACCGTACATACAGACCTCGCACTATAGAAGATTTGCACTTGATAGATGTTCGAGAGCAATTAACCAACCTTTTAACGAGTCCTCAGTTGCCTCATGCATATCTTTTTGCAGGTCCAAAAGGAACTGGAAAGACTTCTGCCTCCCGAATCCTGGCAGCTTTATTTAACGATCCTAAGAATCAAGCTGATATAGCTATACGCTTGAAAGATGGAGCTCAAGGAAAACAAAAGACCCTTAGCGAACCATCAAATGATAACGATATAGTCAAAAGAATACTTGAAGGCAACTCACTTGTTGTACAAGAGCTTGATGCCGCTAGCAATCGTGGCATCGATGACATTCGTGCTCTCAAAGAGCGCGTATATCTGCTCCCTCAGGAAGGCTCTGTGAGTGTTTTTATTCTTGATGAAGCTCACATGTTAACCACTGAAGCCAGTAATGCATTACTCAAGATATTGGAAGAACCACCGGCACACGTAGTATTTATTCTTGCAACAACAGAACCGCATAAAATTCTGCCAACTATAGCCTCGCGCTGCTTAACCATTTCCTTTAAGAAAGCAACACAAACTGAGTTATATAAAGCACTATCAAGTATTTTGGACAAAGAAAAAATTTCCTACACCCAAGAAGTGCTTGAGAAAGTTTGTGAGTTGGCTGACGGAAGTTTCCGTGATGGAGTGAAGCTCATAGAATCCATCGCCGCACAGAACAAATCTTTATCAGAGACATCACTCAACGTTTTCGACCCTGATATTTCCTCCGAGCTCAACCAACTGGTTGAGGCAATTGTTAATAAACAGCCAGCACAAGCTAGTCAGGTTTTCGTTGTGATTCGTGCCAAAGGTATCAGTGAGGTTGTCGTTTTTTCTAAATTCCTCAAACTACTTCACACACATCTCCTCAGAAGTTTGGGCATTCAGGACGAACCCTCTCAATGGAGTACACCAGTGCTTCAGTTCCTCTTGCAAGAATTTGGGCAACTTGCCCAAAACGTCAGTTCACCCATTCCACATCTTTTGTTAGAGCTTAAGTGCCTAGAAATAATTGCTCGAGCACAAAAAAAACAAGCCGATGCTCCAGCTACATCAGCGAGCAGTCACTCAGATCATGGAGGGAATACGAGCTCATCGGATCAAACTAGAAAAGCCAGCCAATCACCTGCCAAATCAAAACAATCAGACACTGTGTCCAAGCCAATTAAAAAACAACTCGAAAGTACTGTCACATCTGATTTGCAGCTTGGGGATGGCAAAACTTTGTGTGATCGCTGGGCAGAACTTGTTAAACAAGTCGCAACTGCAAATGCAAGTTTAGCCGCATTACTTCAGTCAGCTCAACCCATCACGGGAAGCACTGGTTTCGTAACTATTCGCGTCTTTTACACATTCCACCGCGAACAAATTATGAACCAAAAGTCACAATCACTCATGCAGGGTATTATCAGAGAACTCTGTGGTGGCACCTTAAGTCTAAATGTTGAAGTCATATCAGCGGAACAGGCTGCACCTGCTCTTACCACATCTGGACCCACACTTGAGGGATCGGGGAGCGAGTCGCTCGCTACAGTAGCATCTAGTATATTGATGTAGTACAATTCTTCCAGACACAATCAGTAAAAGGAGAAAGTATGGCAATTGGTAATCCACTCAAAGCATTGGGCGACTTAAACAATCTTCGTAAGCAAGCAAAACAGATGCAACAAGATTTAGCTGCTGAAGAAATTCGTATCGAAGAGGGGGATATTGTTGTGGTAATTTCTGGCGATCAAAAAATCAAGCAATTTTCTGTTCAAGGCATTACAAGTCAACAAGCAATTGATGTCTTAAATAAGGCTATCAAACAATCGCAAGAATTGGCTGCTAAAAAACTACAGGCTACGCTTGGTGGATTCGGCATGCCTGGTGCAAACAACTAAGCACACTCTGATTTTTGGACTTGTCAGATCAACTGTAATTACTGTAGTATCGTTCACGCAGTAAAGGATATTTTTCTTTCATGGACAGCGCTCAACACATTGTAATTGCAACACA